>NZ_CDRVFO010000016.1:0-129958 GCF_977070485.1 Lelliottia jeotgali | reverse complement strand
CGCGCCGGCTATAAATCCGGAAAGAGGGGATGATTTGATCGTTTTTTAGCCGAATCACCGTTTTGAAATCGGCAAGGCCTGGAGTCAGCCAGAAATACCTGACTACTTCAGACCATCCTTAAACGTAGTAATCCTCTATTACCCACCCGGGCCATGTTCGCCTCATCATGAAGTCGAATGGGCTTGACCCAAAATCCAAGAATCACGAAAAACGCAGGTAGATGAAATGGCAAAGTTTATTCACACCATGATTCGCGTGGGCAACCTCAACCAATCCATGAAGTTCTATCAGGAAGAGTTTGGTCTCATAGAAACTCATCGCCTGGAGTTCGACGATTTTTCCCTGGTCTACCTGCGAGATATCGAGAGCGGCGCAGAAATCGAACTGATCTGGAACTAGGGACAAAGCGAATACACCCATGGCAGCGGCTACGGTCATGCCGCCTTTTTCGTCGAGGATCTGGACCAGCAATTCAATCGGCTGCTGGATCTGAATTTGTCTCCGACCCCTATCAAGGAATCCAAAAGAGATGGCGTTATGCTAGCACGATTTTTTTATTCTGGATCCCGATGGTTACAAAATCGAAGTATTGCAACGGGGTGGTCACTATGTTGGTGTCGGCGACAAATTGACCCAGTTGCTGACATGTCATTGACCCAGTCTGTTCTTCGCGAACCATTGCCTTTGCTGGATTTGTGCTGATTTGGAGGTGGGTGAGTCTTGCATCAGCACATGGGTCAATTCGGCATTGGCGTCAACAGTTCGATGACCGATGACTGATTTTTCGTAAAAAGTACAAAAAGAGGAGAAAGTCATGGATACACACGCACAATCTTGGGCCCGAAAATTTCGCGAGCATTCTGATTCTGATGCCACGATCCAATCAATGGGTAAGTACTTCACGTGTACGTATATGCTCGACATGGAAACTGCAAAAGTCATCGTTGATATGCGCGATGGCAAGGTCAACGCCATTAATGTCAACCCCGCCCCCCTCGATAGCTACCAATTCGCCTTTCGGGCAAGTGCCGCCACGTGGAAAAAATTTGGCATGGAGACGCCACCGCCAATGTTCCATGGTATCTGGGCGGCTTCGTTCCGGGAGGATTTGAAGATGGAAGGCGATCTGCTTGTGCTAATGCAGAACCTTCGCAACATCACCATTCAAATTGAATTGCTTCGTAAAACCGGCGTACCGGTTTAATCAGAATCTCGTCGGAGAAGAAACATGTCTCGAATTTCACCGGTAACAGGACATTATGTAACCTTCGAGGTGGACGGTTGCGAATACAAGGTGTTTTACAACCAAAATGGCAGCGGCCAACCTTTAATCTGCCAGCACACTGCTGGATGCCACAATCATCAATGGCGAGATCTGCTCGAAGACGATGATATTACGAAGGATTATCTGGTTATCGCCTACGATCTTCCGCGTCACGGGAAATCAGATCCACCTCTTAATAAGGAGTGGTGGAAAGAGGAGTACCGTCTCACGGCCGACCACTACGTGAACTTCATCGTTGCCCTCTGCGACGCGCTCGAATTGGAGAATCCGATCTTCATGGGTTCTTCATTCGGAGGCAATGTCGCTCTGCAGCTCGCTCTACGTCACCCGGACAGATTCAAGGCGGTGATACCGGTCGAAGCTGCTGCGTATGCGCCAGGATTCTTCCTTGACTGGTGGCATCACCCCCATGCCAATGCCTCACAAGTTTGCGCAAGCGGAGTCTGGGATTTGATGGCGCCAATGTCGCCAGACAAGGACCGTTGGCTAACATGGCATTACTACAGTCAGGGCGCGGAAGCGTTCAAAGGTGATCTCTACTTCTACTCAGTCGATCATGATTTGCGGGACAAGCTTGGACAGATCGATGGCGAGAAGTGTCCGGTAGTGATGATGACCGGGACCTACGACTATCTGACTCCTCCTTCCGCGACCAAAGAAACGGCCGACCAGATCAAGGGTGGATCATTCATTGAGATGGAGGACATCGGACATTTCCCTATGAGTGAAAACTACCCAGTGTTTAAAAAATACCTGGTAGAGGCTCTGCAACGTATCGATACCCAATTAACCTGACGTACCCACTGGTGACTCTGCCGCACCATCTCCAATTGGATATGGTGCAGCTTTTCAAAAAATATCTAGTAACCAGGCCTGCAACCTCCCGCGCGAAACACAGAAACGGTCGGGCAGGCAGCAATCAATGAATCGCTTCATGGTCGCCCCCGCTACGATCTCGACGATCAGAAGGTTAGACAATCACTGGCGTTTTCACACAGCCTGGGCCATTAGCGGACGTTGATTCTCCTGTAATTAGAGAGGCCCCCGTCGCCCAAACGCCTCACGTGCGAACTCCAAGAAGCTGCGCAGCTTTGGGGTCATTCTTTGGTCAGGGGCGTAAAGCATATGCATTGGGGTGGTCGGCACCGGGTACTGCGGTAGCAGACGCACCAACGTCCCATCACGCAACGCATCGCTAACCAGTTCTATCGGCTGTAGAACTACCCCCAAACCCGCTACAGCTGCTACCAGCAGTGGATCACCCTGATTAATCATCAATTTGCTTGTAATTGGAACATCGATACGCCCCTCTTGGCTGTCGAAGCTCCAGTGCGAACGACCATCAGAATAGGTAAAACCCAGACACTCCTGCTGCTGTAGATCCCATGGATTCGTGATGGGAGGGCGACGTGCAAGGTAGGACGGCGCAGCGCACAAAACCATTTGATAGGGCTCCAGCGGCATCGCCTTCAACCCACTGTTCACCAGCTCGCCGATGCGAAAGACCACGTCGTAACCATGATCGACGATATCGACCAGCTCGTTCGATAGAGTCAGGTCAATAGACACCTGTGGATATCGAACCATGTATTCCAGCAGGCGTGGCGAAAGCGCGCGAATTCCGAACGTGACCGGTGCGTTGATACGAAGGCGACCGATTGGTGTGCCACGAGTAAGGGCAGCCAGGCTCTCGGCGGACTGCATGTCTGCAAGGATTAGTTTCGCGCGCTGGTAGAACGTCCTGCCGAAGTCAGTAAGGCTTTGCCTGCGCGTAGTCCGTAGCAGTAGGGAGACACCGAGATGTTGCTCGAGCATTTTTACCTGTTTCCCTACCAACTGAGGGGACAGGTTCAGATCGTCCGCAGCGGCGCTGAATGAACCCAGCTCAACCGTTTTGACGAACGTAGCCATCTGCGTTAGACGATCCATTATAAACACCATGTTTCTAGTAATGAGCCATCGTAGCCCTTTATCCCCTCTTTACCAATGTCTAAATTCTCGTCACCCTTCGAGTGGCCGGAGAACATTCCGGATTTACATCGAGGCCCATTAATAAACAAGGTATCCAACATGGCACGCATTGTCAGAATCCACGAATACGGTGATGCCAGCGTTCTGAAGCTGGAAGATTTGGAGGTTTCGGCACCGGCACCAAACGAGGTGCAGATTGACGTTAAAGCTATTGGCTTGAACCGGGCCGAAGTGATGTTTCGCAATCACGCCTACCTACAGGATGCCGAGTTCCCCAGCCGCTTAGGCTACGAGGCCGCAGGCATCGTGGTTTCAGTTGGTAGCGACGTAACGGAGATCGAGATTGGTGACGAGGTCGCTGTAATCCCGCCTTTGGATATCGCTCGATGGGGCACTTACGGCGAGCTGGCCAATGTACCGGCTCACCTGGTGGTAAAGAGTCCTGAGAACTTATCCTTCGAAGAGGCTGCTGCGTCTTGGATGCAGTACGTTACCGCTTGGGGTGCATTGATCGAACAAGCAAAGCTGCGGCAGGACGACTTTGTCATCGTCACCGCTGCATCAAGCAGTGTTGGCCTGGCCGCCTTGCAACTTGCTCGTATGGTCGGAGCCACATCGATTGCGATCACTCGCACCAGCGCGAAGAAGCAAGCCCTACTTGATGCTGGCGCTGCGCACGTCATCGTCAGTGATGAAGAGGACATCGTCGAGCGTGTTATGGCGACAACTGCCGGTCAAGGCGCCCGTGTTGTGTTCGATCCTGTAGGCGGGCCGTCCATTGAACCCCTCACGCAGAGCATGGCGCGAGGCGGAATCTTGCTGGAATACGGCGCGCTTAGCTCTGAGCCGACGCCATTCCCACTATTTACCGTGCTGGGCAAAAGCTTGACCTTGAAGGGCTATATCTATGCAGAAATTGTGGCCGACCTTGAAGCCTTGGAAAGAGCGAAGGCTTTTATTCTGCATGGGCTGAAATCTCGTGCGTTGCGCCCGATCATCGCCAAGACATTCGCGCTTAGCGACATTCAGAATGCCCACCGCTTCCTTGAAGCCAATCAACAAATCGGCAAAATCGTGGTAACTGTCTGACCGGCATTTAAGGGGCTGAGAGCGTAATTCTCGGCCCCGCTTCACCGCACTGCTCCCGACTCGTCAGCAGGTACCACACCGCGTTAGGGAAACTCCGAACAAGTTACTCATCATCCGAAAATGGACGGCTTGGGAACGCCGAAAAGCCCGATTTCAGACGCTGATTATTGGATAATCAAGGCAACGCCTTGGTTATCTGCCCTCACGGGCTCACCTCTCCCGCACCAGACAATAATTGGCGGCGTGCCATCCACAGAGTCGACAGGGCAAACAGCGTGGTCAATTGCGCCGTGTTCTTGGCCAAGCCACGGAAGCGGGTCTTCACATAACCGAACTGGCGCTTGATCACACGAAATGGATGCTCGACCTTTGCTCGCACCTGCGCTTTGACCTTCTCGATCTTGCGTCTGGCTTTGTAGAGCACGCTGCGTTTGCTCAAGTGCTTGTAGGTGCTACGACGAGCCGCAATCTGCCAGATCATTGGCCGCCCCTCATGCTCCGGCCGTTTCTCGACGCCGGTATAACCCGCATCGGCACAGACAACGTTTTCATCGCCATGCAACAGGTGGGCGTCCTCTGTTACATCAGCCACATTCGCCGCTGTGCCTTGGACGTGGTGCACCAGGCTCGACTCAGCATCGGCACCGATATGCGCCTTCATGCCGAAGAAATACTGATTACCCTTCTTCGTCTGGTGCATTTCAGGATCGCGTTTACCTTCCTTGTTCTTGGTCGAACTGGGTGCGTGGATGATAGCGGCGTCGACAATGGTGCCCTGGCGCAACGACAGGCCCTTGTCTCGCAGATAATTGTTTATGGTTTCCAAAATGCCCGCCTTGAGTTGTTGCATCTCCAGCAGGTGCCGGAAATTCATGATCGTCGTGTCTTCGGGGATCGGAGCGCTGAGCGTCAGACGAGCAAACTGGCGCATCGAAGTAATCTCGTACAGCGCCTCTCCATGGCTGGATCACTCAACGAGAACCAGTTCTGCAACAGGTGAATGCGCAGCATGGTTTCCAGTGGATAGGGCTTGCGGCCACCGCCAGCCTTAGGGTAATGCGGCTCGATCAACGCCACCAACCCGCTCCACGGCACCACCTGTTCCATCTCGGCCAGGAAACGCTCGCGACGGGTTTGCTTGCGCTTACCGGCGTACTCGAAATCGGAAAAGCTCATCTGGCTCATGGGATGGCGGGCTTGTAGAGGGCAGTTGGACAGAGGGCTATTTCAGCACAGGTCAGATGACCTGTGCTGACTTGATCGGAGAATCCCTAAGAGGGCTTAGCAGCTCGTCCAGCAGGAGATTCAGGCCTGAAATTCGATCGAAAAAATGCACCCCGTTTGGGCCGTATCTGGATTTCATAAGGCATTATCACCGAAAGCAGTTCTAGCTTAAATGGGTCACCGACGCGAATGTACTATCGTTTTGTCACAGGTCTTGGCCTGGTCAAAGATGTTCACCCGCTGTACCTCAAGCATTGCTATGACAGCTTCTAAACTCTCGCGACCGTTTTAATTCTCCGTCAAGAGCGCGTTCTTCACCGACCGGGTTCCTCCCACGGGGGCCTTATCCCTTGATGCGAGAGATCGTCGCCGCGCTGCCAGAAGGTAGCGACCTGCTGAAACGTGCGCAAAGTGCGCTGAGCGCCTCGGGCATGGTGTCGGGAGCGTATGGCTTTGCTGGACGGTATGGCGAGCGCAAGCCGCTGCCGCGGCTGGCGCCGGTCAAGAACGCTGACGCCGTTTCTGCTGCAGGGTATCGCGCAACTGGCCTAACTGCAGGTCCAGGGTCTGCGCACGGGCTTCCTGGGCTGCCGCGCAACGCTGCGCCTCCCCTCGTTCCACCTCCGCGCGCTGCAGACGGTCCTGCAAGGCCTGGCGTTGCTCGCCCGCTTGCTGGGCGGTGAGGCGTGCCTGATCCCGCTGTTCGGACAGTGCCACGTTCTGCGCCTGGGCCGTGCTGCGCTGTTCGCACGCTTCGGCCAGGGCCTTCTGCGCGACTGCCAGGGTCTGTTGCACCCCGTGCAACCGACCTTGGGTGTCCTTGAGTTGGGCGCTCAGGCCCTTGCTCTCTTCGCGGGCGCGATCAATCTCGCGATAGGCGCGGTCTTCGACATCGCGGGTATAGCGCTGTTGCTCAACACGCGCCTGCTCGGCCTGTTCGCGGCTGTCGTGCAACTGCTGCCGGAGCTCGGCCATCTGCGTCTGGGATTCGTCCCGCTGCGTCTGCAGCGCGTCGCGTTGCGCGCGCAGGTCGTCGATTTGCGCCTGGCGCTGAACCAGCAGCTGTTCCAGATCGGCCAGGCGGGTTTCCACGCGTTGCCGTGTGGTGACTGCCTCAGCGGTCTGCTGCTGTGCCTGGACTACCTCCATTCGGGCGCGGGCTTCCAGCGCTCCCAGTGCTTCGCGCTCCTCGGTGAGCACCTGCCGCTGGGTATCAAGAGCCTGCTCGGCGACACCTTGCGCCATCAGCGTGGCCTGCTGCCAGATGGCCACGAAGGCTTGCGCCACTTCCGCCGGCAAGCCGGGCAGTCGGGTTTCGCCGCGCAGGCGCCCGGCAAGCTGTTCCCACCACTGATCGAGCAAAGCACCGACCCGCGCCGGGCTGCCGCGCCCTAACTCCAGGCGTACCCTCTCCACCGTTGGCCGCTCTCCACGGGCTAGGACTGCGTCCGCCGCGGCATAAACATCGTTTTCTGGTACGCCTACTGCCATGCCCTACCCTCCACCCAATTAGGTCTGATAATTAAATCTTATCCGACCCTATAAAATCTGAACTTCATTAATAATACGTTAAACGTAATAAATAATACAGATGTGCAAAGCGCTGCAGTATCCGCCCCATTGGCGCTGGACGTCTTGGCGCATAACACCCGCGCAACTGCCGAGGCGTTCATCGCCGCCGGCACGGCCGCCAATACCGTGCGCAGCTACCAAAGCGCCCTCGCCTACTGGTCCGCTTGGCTGCAGTTGCGCTACCGGCGCGCGCTCGGCGACGCTGCGTTGCCGCCGGAGGTCGCGGTGCAGTTCATCGTTGATCACCTGGCTCGCCCGGAAACTGGCGGTGGCTGGAGCCACCTGCTGCCCGCAGACCTCGATGCGACCCTGGTCGCGGCCGGGGTCAAGGGCAAGCTCGGGCCATTGGCGTTTAGCACGGTCAGTCATCGCTTCGCGGTGCTGGGCAAGTGGCATCGTTTGAAGCAATGGGACAATCCGACCGAGACGCCAGCGGTGAAGACCTTGTTGCGCGAGGCCCGCAAGGCCCAGGTTCGCCAAGGGGTGGCACAGCGCAAAAAAACTGCCGTGGTCCTGGAGCCATTGCAGGCCATGCTCGCCACCTGCAGCGACGGCGTACGCGGCATGCGCGATCGTGCCCTGCTGCTGCTCGCCTGGAGCGGTGGCGGCCGGCGCTGCTCGGAGGTGATCGGCCTGCAAGTCGAGGACCTGCGCCGCCTGGATGCCGACACCTGGTTATACACACTCGGCGCAACCAAGACCGACACTGGCGGCGTACGCCGGGAGAAGCCGCTACAGGGGCCCGCAGCGCGAGCGCTGAGCGCGTGGCTGGCAGTTGCGCCAGCCTGCGGCGGCCCGCTGTTTCGCCGGCTGTACAGGGGCGGCCGGGTCGCTGCGAGCGGGCTATCGGGCGACCAGGTGGCGCACATCGTTAAACGTCGCGCAGCACTCGCCGGCCTCGACGGCGACTGGTCGGCGCACAGTTTGCGCTCGGGATTTGTCACCGAGGCCGGCCGTCAAGGGGTGCCGCTCGGCGAGGTGATGGCAATGACCGAGCACCACAGTGTCAGCACGGTGATGGGCTACTTCCAGGCAGGCTCGCTGTTGGGCAGCCGGGCCAGCCAACTATTGTCGACTGAAACACCCAGTGAGGCCGCAGCGGACGAAACCGAGCCAGCAGTCGATCAACCGTAGCCCGGACAGGCCCGCCCCGGGCACGGGCGGGGTTACCCCATAGCCCCAAGCCTCAATCCGCGCCGTACCGAATTTGCCCCCACCCGCATAAGCGCGCTGCAGGAAGAGTTCTCGCGCCGTGAGCACAGCCATTCGCAATCAGAGACCGCATACGCACCGAATGTCGGCTGCCGGGATCAAGTCGTAAAGGGCGCCCCACCGCGATGCGCAGAAGGAGCAGGCCAATGCCTACAGAGCTGAGCGCAGACAACCTTCGGCTTCAACCGGGAGGAGCCTGCCCCGCGCTGCCCAGTGGAGAAGATGGCGCCGATTGAGACTACAAATCCTCAGCGGCCAACTGGCGATGGGGAGCCTGGCCGGGCGTACTACGCTCACCACTGCTGGCGATCTCGCACCTGAGTGCGTCAACAACCGCAGCCTTGCTCTGGCGACTCATCAGTGCCTGTTTGCTTCGTTCGACAAGCGCCGTCGAGCTAGTATGATGGCGATGTGACTGCAACGCTGGCCGATGGTTTGAGCTGCATTGAAGGCCGACCGGATGTCAAAAACCACTGACGTTGCGTTTTCTCTCGAACCAGGATGACCGAGGCTGATATGGATGCAGAACAACTACAATCAGATATCGATGCGTTGCTTACGTATGTCAACGACGACATGGAAAGTCTGGGTGAAACCATTAACACGGTCTTTTTTTCCTTTGCGGAAGGGGCCACAGACCGCGCGGCGGTGGATGAGCGATTCAATTGGACAGAAGAACATCTCTTCCGGGTAATTAACATCTGCCACTCGCGCTCGCTTCTGAAAAAGAGCATGCAGGGTTTTCAACGTATAGCCTTGACCGAAGAAGGACAAAGCCGGGCTATTTCGGTAAAACATGGCAAGAACCGTGCTTATGAACTGGGAGCCAGCATGCAAATCGCGACATTGAATGTTCACGGACCGGCGCAGGTCGGTAATCACAATGTGCAGAATGTTCATACCGTCTTCACTCAACTGCTGCAAAAAATTGATGAATCCGAGGCAACGGATGAGGAAAAAGCGGAAGCCAAAGGCCGCTTGTCGGCCTTTCTCGAGCATCCGCTAGTCGGCGCGATTGTCGGTGGCTTGGCAGGCTCACTACCTGGGCTGATGTAGCGATGGAGAGTTTCAAAAAGTCGATTGGATTGCGGTGTGTGTTCTGCCGCTCCTACGAATTTGCCTTGCCTCATACCGGCTATACGCCTGCGCCCGGCGGCTTTGTGGTGTGCGCGCACTGCGGCAGGGAAAACGATGTCACGTCCCTGCTGTTTGTGGCCAAAGGTGCTGGGTTGTCATTAGTAAAGCAGCATGCGCAGCAGTTGGTTGATGGGCTGGCAAAGGAAATGCGCAAATCCTTGAAGCATCATAAATTCATTAAATTAAGATAATGGCCAGGCTCAGCCGATCCTTGCAGGGGTGACTGACGACTCGCTGGCCAACAGACGACCGCACGATAAAACGTCAGCCCTCTAGTTCGGTGCCCTTGTGGCTGGTGCTCAGGCCCTGGGCACGGCCCGTAACTATTGAGGTTATCAGGCCGTTACGGTTGAGTTCTATTCTGAAGCACGCCGTCCGGATGCCTCAGACTTGCTCCTCTTGGATATTGCCGTGACGGACGCAGCAGCGGGCGAGAAGCCGCGCCTCAACGACCCCGCAAGGCAGCGAAGCGCAGCAGGCCCACAGATTAACGTTCGGTTGCAGCAAGACGCGCGCGCTTATCAATTCGCCGCTGAAACCAGCCCCCAAGCTTGTCGTAGACATCAACGTGTTCACGGTCCGCAAGCGCCGCCTGCGCTTTGACGTGTTTGCGCAAGTACAGGACCGCCCACCAGGTCCCCCCCCAAAGGAAGACCGTGAAGGGCAACGCAATGCTTGGGTATACCGAAGCCCATGGTAATGCATCGGTCCAGGCACCCCACTCGAAGTGCTCAACGATAAAGCTCGAGATTGCCGAGGTCAGTAACGCAGTCATGTAGGACCCGGTTATAAGCTTGATCAATAGCGCACAGGTGATCGTAGTAGACGTGTTTCGTTTGAAAATCCCCCACACGATGACCAGGCCGATCAAGCCCAGCATGAGGCTTACACGAAAAATGACAATCTGCTGCCAGGCCAGTGCAAAGAATTTGCGAATATCGAAGAATGGCGTGGTGGTGAACCAGATGAGAAAGATGCTGACTAAGCTGGCTAACAGTGACAGCCCAACCGCTGCCGAAGTATAGCGCCAGGTACTTGACCAAGGTTTCTCCAAGTTGTTCAGCCATTTGTTTGCCCAGTTAAAAATCCGATTCATTCGCAGCACAGCTCCCAGTTTTACATTGCGTCAATCGAGGCGCCCTATAGGCGCGCTGCCAGTTTTGAGGTCAGCGGTATTAAGCGTGATCAGTCCTGATACTTACCACGAGCTTAACATAGGACTGAATACTTCGAACCACGCTACTGTTAACAGCCCCAGCAGTTGAAGCGAGAGTTCGTCGTATTCTGTCGCAGTCAGCGCCTGTCGTGGTCACGACAGGTTTTCGAACTGAACCCGGCACACTTTGCTCTGCTCACGCTGGTATAGTTTGCGGTGAATTCTAAGGAGAGTCGACAATGCCGCTGCACATGGAACAGATAATAGAACTGGGACGCGACGCCATCGCCGAGACCTTCGACCTGGCCCAGCTTCGGCTCGACCAGGTAACTGCCGTGCTGGGGGAGTCCGACTGGACGTTGGTGATCAAACTGCATACTTTGGTCGAAGCGGCGGTTACCCAACTGTTAGTTGCTCATACCGATCCGGCACTGCACCATGTTTTAAAACACTTGCCGCTCTCCGATAGCAACGCGGGTAAAGTGCGAATGGCCAGGGACCTCGGACTGCAGTTCGGGTTCATTCAGCGCTTCTCAACCCTTCGCAATAGGCTTGCCCATAATATCGAGCATATGGAGTTCGCGCTGGCCGATCACGTAGGGCAAATGGACAAGAATCAACGTCGGGTATGGAGAGAGGACATGAATTGGACCGCGCCTGGAAGCACGGCCCGAGTCGATAACGATTCTCTCACCGATCATCCCAAGACCGACTTGTATCTCGCCGTGTTTCGGCTGTTAGCCGTGTTGGCGGTCAGCGAGACCATGAAAAAATCATCGGATAAGGCTTACACGGTTTCAGCGGAGCTGGAGAAGCAACTGTTCCCCCGAAGAATAGATCGCTGATCTCGCCGGCCGGTAGCGCCTTCCGGACGTGCTGGCCAGCGGGTTGCGTCCCCGAGGGCGCCAGAAGGTAGCAGGTTCAATGGAGCCGCCTATCTGAGAACCCCAATGCCGAAGCCAGCGTCGATATAGTCATAAATACCAGTCCGCTGGCCTATGGCTGCGCGCAATCCTGCAGCGACAGCCATCCCCCGGCGCTGTAAAGTAAATGAGCGCGCAATCGGAGCTCGATTGGAGATCACAGAATGGTTGCATCTCGCCCGAAAGGTGCACGTAGAGGCGAGCGTTCGTCAGAACACGTCGAAAAGCTATGCGGCCGCGCGCTCCCACTTCGAAGTCACTTGGGGCGGCTTCCTGCCCACTACCACTGAGTCCGTCGTGCGCTACATCGCGGAGTACGCGGACCAGCTAGCACTGAGTACACTGAAGCAACGGCTGGCTGCGCTCGCGAACTGGCACCAAAGCAACGGCTTCCCCGACCCCAGCAAAGCCCTCAAGCTCAGGCAGTTGCTGAAGGGCATCCGGGCAATACACCCCGTACAGCAGAAGCAAGCAGCTCCGCTGGCGTTACTGCACCTCGAAAAAGCTGTAGAGCACTTTGAAGATGAGGTTGCTCAGGCGAAAGCTGCCGGCAATAGAGGCTGGCGCCCTTCCTAGATCCATACGCTACTGCATACAGCGTTCGATCGGCATCAGTGTGAGCGTCCGCCAAAAGTAATGCCTCCACACGTATCAATGGCGCGACGCAGGGCAAGCTTGAATGTCTCGACTGACTGCGCACCACTTACCAATTGCCCGCCAATATCGATCTGGGGAACGCTGCATATGCCCTTGACTCGCGCCGCAGATTCTTCGATACGAACCTCATCGGCCACAGCCTCACTGGCTAGATACGCTGCGGCTTCGTCACGCTCGAGCCCATTGACCGCGGCGATTTCGAGCAGCACCTGGACATCGGTGATATCGCGCCCCTGTTCGAAGTACGCCGAGAAGATCGCACCGGCAAGCATGCTAGAGATTTTTCTACTCGAGGCCAGGCGCATGAGGCGGTGCGCGAGGAAGGTATTGGGTGTGCGCTCGATGGCCGCGTAGTCAAATGCGATGCCATCAGCTTGTGCGGCCTCGGCGGTCTGCGCATCCATGGCTTGGCTACGCGCCCAACTGCCGAACTTGTTGGTTCGATAGGTGCGACGATCCATCCCTTGCTCAGGCATATCGGGGTTCAGCTCGAAAGGAATCCAGCGAATGTCTGCTTCAACGTCTTCGGGAAGCGATGCCAGGGCCTTTGCCAGTCGCCGCTCTGCCACGAAGCACCAGGGGCAGATAAAGTCAGAAGTGATTTCAATCGCAAGTTTCATTGCATTCTCCCAAAAGGTTAGCTCTGGAAGTGATGCTGACAGAGGCGACGCACGGCGTTAACCCCGCGCGAGTCGCACTCAGCATTGCGTTCTGCGCATAGATGACTCTAGCGCGAGGGCGCCATTATGGCGCCCCAACGCAGGCTACTTGATTACGATCGGATTGACCGGTGCGCCAGTCCCCCCTACTACCTTCAGCGGCGCAGCGGTGTACAAGAAAGTCCATTGCCCATCTTCGGCACAGTCGGCGGCAAGCGGATCCAACTGCGCAATCTCTGTCAGGGTAATACCAAGATTACGCATCAATGCGTTATGCAGTGGCAACGCGACGCCGGAAACCGGGTCGACGGTTACTTCGTTGGCAATGGTGTCAGTCACGATGTTGGGAATTTCCATGTCCTGGAACCATTGCACAAGCTCCGGGCTATAGGTCAGTCCCGGTTCGATGAAGTCTTTGTAGAACTCTTCGCTGTCGCGATAGTAGAACGAACCGATCCATCCTGTACGAATGAGCAGAATGTCGCGTTTCTGGATCTTGACGCCTTGAGCGGCAGCGGCGTTCATCAAATCCTCGTGATTGAAGGTTTCCCCTGGTGCCAACACCTGCTTGTCGCGAAAGCGCGCCATGTCGATGAGAATCCCACGCCCCACGACGCCCTTTTCCCCAATCGGTGCGACGCTGGCCTTCGCCAGCCCGCCGATGGTGGTGTCTGCATCGTAGCCGTTCCAGATCTGATCGTCGTACCACACGTGGCCAAGGGCGTCATATTGCGTTGAGCCCTGCAGATGGAAAAACATCACATCGTCAGCATACTCGTAGCAACCTGGGAAATGCGGTCCTTTTCCACAGTTGTAGTGCCCGCGATCCATGATGTTCATACGCCGCGCCGGAGTACGTCCTGGCCAAACCGGATCGCCCTTCTCATCGCCAATACGAACCTGCAGGGTAAAGGTCTTCCCCTGCCGGACTTGGCTGACACCCTCCAAGGCTTCCTTGGCAGTGAGGTAGTTCAGACAGCCGACTTCATCGTCAGCGCCCCACTTACCCCAATTGCGCGGAGCGTCTTTAAGCAGTTCACGTACGTGAGGTACTTTTTTATCGGACATGATTGTTCTCGTTTGTTGTTGTGACCATCAATCAGAATAGGGAGCGTCTCAACTCATGTTGCACGCGCTGCGGCTGACCAGCGACCGGTCATAACGCTTGAACCAACCCGCCGTTTCCCGGGTGAACAGTGCCGTCAACAGTGCCGCCACGAACATCAGCGCTGAGATGAACACCAGGGCAAGGTGATAACCTGCGGACTGCTCGAAACCGCCTCCGGCCCCAATGAACAAACCAATCAGCAGCGGGCCGAAACCACCCGCGTAAATGCCTGCGTTAACCACCGAGCCTGCCAAGCCAGTCGTGCCGGGTTTGGCTGAGTCGAATGCGATCGCATACAGCAAGGTGTAGGGCGCATTCATGGCGAAACCGGCAAACAACTGCACGCCGATCAGCCACCCGAGGCTGACCGAGGTATAGCGGAACAGATACATGCCCACGCCCAGCCAGAGAAAGACGATCACCAGGCTCAACTTTCGACCGATTCGATCCGATAGCCATCCCCACAGGATCTGGCCGATCCCACCCGTGATAGTGAAGAGCACAGAGTACGCTGCGGCTTGGGCAAAGTTGTAATGCGCAACGAACGCGAGGTATTGCGGCAACCAGAAGCTGATGCCGAAGTAGCCGACTATTGCGAACATCGAGATCAGGGCAATGACGCTGATATTGGGGTTTCGCAGGACGTCCTTAAGCACACCTTTTTGCGGGATTGCAGGTGTATCGCTCAGACTCGGTGCGGTTTCACCAACGGCGGCGACATGCGCCGTAAATTTTCGATAGCGCGCTGCCGTGCTGAACTTCCAGTACAAGGTGAATACGATGATCATGGGAATCGGGAACAGCAAGAACGCATAGCGCCAGTTTTCCGGGCCGTAGGCGTTCAATAGCGCACTGATCGCCACACCACCAATCAACGTGCCCCACGGGTAACCCGTGTGGTGAAGACCGAGCGCGAAGCCGCGACGCTCCTTGGACCACCACTCGGCCAGGGAGGTGACCTCCACGGCCTCGCCCACCCCGCCAAAAGCATGGGAAAGGATCTGCAAGCACACCAGCACGCCCAATGAAGCGGTGAGGAAGTTGAAGCCCGTCAGGAACGTGAACAGCGTATAGGCGAATACGATAGGCAAATGCCGATATTTGCGCCGCCAGCCATGACCACCTTTATCCACCCATACCATCAGTGGCACAGCGAGCAACGATGTCGAGATGGTGATGACCGCCGCCAGTAACCCGGCCATTTCAGCGCTGGTTTTGAACTCGCTGGTGATTGAAGGCAACACCATGAAAAACAGGTGCCGTGAATTGGCGTCCAGCGCATACACCAGCCAGAGCAGCAGCATCGCGCCCCAGGAGACAGCGCCGGCGCCCTGTATTTTTTTTGTAGAAAGGCCAACAGCGGATTGAGGGTCGCTGCGAAGTTCCATTAGAAAGCTCCGATATTTGATTATTGTTATTTATTGGCTTCCTGGCCCGCTCATGCACGAGGGTGCATGAACCTCTCACTCAGCACGCCTGGTGCGTGGAAACGAGTGTGTTCAAGCTTATGCCGACAGGCATGCACAGAGCATCGCTGCCCAGAGCAAACCCGCTTTGCCTGTGCGGCACGGCAACTTGGCAGGCTCCTTGCGTTACGCCTGCCATTTGGCACGGGAACTAGGGCAGATAGTCCTCAAGGATCAGATCCGCCGCCCGCTCCGCCACAGCCATTACCGCGCCCTGGATATTCCCTGAAACCATGGAAGGCATCACCGAGGCGTCGACCACTCGCAGCCCCTGCAAGCCATGCACCCTAAGTCGCGAGTCGACGACTGCGCTTGCGTCTTCGCCCATCCGACAGGTGCCCAGAGGGTGGTAGATGGTCTGCCCTGTCTTGCGGGCAAACTCCAGCCATTGTTCATCTGACTGCGCCTGCAGCCCAGGGCTGGTTTCCTCCTCGACGAAGCGGGCCATGGCTGGCTGCATGACGATCCGACGCGCGATCTTCATGCCCTCGACAATACAGCGCTGGTCTTCGTCTGCAGCCAGCATGTTGGGACGAATGGCCGGCATCGCGTTTCGGTCACTGCTTTCAATATGCACCGAACCAATCGACTTGGGCCGCAGTTGGCTGACCCCGATGGTCATGCCAGGATGCTTGTCCAATATCCGATTCGCAGCATTGGCATAGCTGGCGTGCACGAAGAAATACTGGATATCCGGCGTAGGCAAGCCTGGGTCGGTCTTGATGAACCCATGCACCAGGCCGGTTCCCAGCGTCAGGATGCCGGTTCGCCGGGTAAAGTATTCGGTCACTGCCAGCCCCAGCCGCCAGCCACGTGCCAGCTCATTCAAGGTCACGACGTTCTTCATGCGCCAGTTCATGCGGGTAGCAAAGTGGTCGATGTAGTTCTCCCCGACCCCGCGTAGCTCGTGCTTGAGTGGTACACCAGCGGCGAGCAGCACCTGCGGCTGGCCAATGCCGGACAATTCCAGCAACTGCGGAGACTGGATGGCACCGGCGCAAAGAATGACTTCAGCATTGGCTTTGATGCTGACTTGCTCACCATTGTGTACATAGGTTACGCCCGTGCAGCGTTTCCCCTGCACGTCGACCCGCAGTACATGCGAATGGAGGACGATGTGCAGATTTGCCCGTGACCTGGCCGGTTTGAGGTAGCCGTCGACTACACTCCAGCGCCGCCCATCTTTTTGCGCCACTTGGTAGTAGCCAAAACCGGTCTGATCCCGGCCGTTGTAGTCAGCATTGTGAGGATGACCATCCTGCGCAGCTGCTTCCAGGAAAGCGGTGGACAGCGTGAAACGCTCGCTGACCTGGTGGATGTGCATGGGGCCCTGGTGCCCACGCGTCTCATCCCCCGATGCATAATTCTCGATCTTTCTGAAGTAAGGTTTGAGTGTTTCGAAGTTCCAACCCTTGGCGCCTGATTCTGCCCATGCGTCATAGTCGCCTGGTTGGCCGCGCACGTAGATCATGCCATTGATCAACGTCGAACCACCCAGGCCTCGCCCGCGGGGCACAGCGATTTCACGATTG
Source organism: Lelliottia jeotgali (assembly GCF_977070485.1). Taxonomy (NCBI): domain Bacteria; kingdom Pseudomonadati; phylum Pseudomonadota; class Gammaproteobacteria; order Enterobacterales; family Enterobacteriaceae; genus Lelliottia; species Lelliottia jeotgali. The sequence goes on along the minus strand of NZ_CDRVFO010000016.1, from coordinate 112,966 downwards.
TAGGTGCCGGCTTCAGGTTTGGTCTTGAAGTCCCAGTTGAAACGTTTGTCCACCATCAGTTTGCTGAACCCAGCCGGAATCGGGATCCAACGGCCATTGGGCTCCCCGCCTGCTTCCAGCACCAGCACACTGTGTTTGCCTGATGCAGTCAGGCGGTTGGCCAGGATGCAACCGGCGGTGCCGCCACCGACGATGACATAGTCGTAGTTATTCATGGGTTGCTCCCATCGCCGCGGCCATGAGCGCGATCTGGGACTGCAGCATTGGCCGCCCCGGATGGACCCGACAGCCGCGCTCGGCAGCCGCAACCAGCAAGGGGGTATGTTCAGGCTGCATGATGATTTCCGCCACGGTTTGCTCCGGGGTCAGGCGCTGAACCTCGCACGGATAATCATCGCTATCGCGCAGTCCCATCGAGGTAGCGTTCACCACCAGGTCGTGCCCAGAAGGGTCCCTGCCCCCCAGCTTGAAAGATACATCTGGGAAAAATCCCGCGAGGCGGGTCACCAGTTGCTGTGCTTTGGCCTCGGTGCGGTTGGCAATTGTCAGCAGTGCCACGCCGGCCTCAGCCAGGGCAAAGGCGATCGCTTGCGCGGCGCCACCGGCCCCAGCGAGATAAACCGTCTTGCCGGCAGGCTCGATCGCCGCGTTGCGCAGGCCGGCGACAAACCCGACTCCGTCGAGGATGTCACCATGCAGCCGCCCTTCGGCATCCCGACGTACGACATTTACCGCGCCCACTTGGCGAGCCGCCGGTGACAAGCTGTCGCACAACGGTACGATGGCGCTCTTGTGTGGGACCGTGACCACAAACCCGTCCAGATTCTGCAGGGCCCGCAGGCCATCGACCGCGGTAGCAAGCTGAGTCTCGTCGACATGAATGGGCACCATCACCCTGTCATGCCCCCAGGACCGCATGAGTGCGTTCATGTCTTCTGGTGTTTTCACATGCACAATGGGGTCGGCGACGATGGCAAAGAGCCGTGTATTTCCGGTGATTTTTTGAGTATTCGATGGTTCGCGCATGGAGCTCAGGCCTGTGTATAGGTGGTCTTGATGGCGGTATAGAACTCACGGGCGAACGGGCCTTGCTCCCGTGCACCATAGCTGGAGCCTTTGCGCCCGCCGAAAGGAGCGTTGTAATCGACCCCCGCCGTTGGCACATTGACCATCACCATGCCGGCCGTGGAGCGTGCCTTGAAGTCGCTGGCGTGCTTGAGCGAAGTGGTGCAAATGCCGGACGACAAGCCGAACTCGGTATCGTTGGCCAGGCGCAGGGCATCATCGTAATCCCGGGCGCGAACCACACTGGCGACTGGCCCGAACACTTCCTCGCGGTTGATCCGCATATGATTTTCGGTGTCGACGATCAGTGCCGGGTTCAGGTAGTAGCCCTGAGTTGCTCGCACTACAAGTTCGCCACCGAAAACCAGACGCCCGCCCTCGCGGGTGGCAATATCGATGTAATCGCAGTCCTGCTGCAGTTGGCTTTCGCAGACGACGGGACCAATGTCCGTACCTGCTTTGGTGGCGTTGTCGATATTCAGCATCGCCAGCCGCTCGACGACAGCAGCTACGAAACGATCATGAATGGCGTCTTCGACGATGAAGCGACTTGAGGCAGTACAACGCTGGCCTGTCGAGAAAAACGCGCCTTGCACCGCCACTTCGACAGCCTGCTCGAGGCTGGCATCGTTGAGCACTACCAGTGGATTCTTACCGCCCATCTCAAGCTGAACCTTGGCACCCCGCGCCATACATTCGAGGCCGATGGAACGCCCAGTCTGGGTTGACCCGGTGAACGACAACGCCCTGACCTTGGGATGCTTGGCGAACACATTGCCAACCTGGGAGCCTGGGCCCATGACCAGGTTGAAAACACCTGCCGGGAGCTGACCTGCGCGGCTTATGATCTCCGCAAGGGCCCAGGCGCTAGCGGGTACCAGGTCTGCCGGTTTGAACACCACCGCATTGCCATATGCCAATGCCGGCGCAATTTTCCAGGCGGGGATGGCAATGGGGAAATTCCAAGGAGTGATGATGCCCACTACGCCTTCAGGCTCGCGCCGTACTTCGGCTTCGACATCCGGACGAATATTTGCGAGGCGTTCGCCCGACAGACGCAGAGCTTCGCCCGCGAAAAACTTGAACACCCTGCCGGCGCGGACCACCTCGCCGACGCCCTCTACTAGCGTCTTGCCCTCCTCCCGTGAAAGCAGCAAGCCGAGTTCTTCTTTGCGTGCGAGTATCTCGGAGCCGATCCGGTCTAAGGCATCGCCACGCTGTTCAGCGCTCATCCGGGCCCAGGTGGGTTGCGCATCATGCGCAGCCTCTACGGCCAGCTCAGCCTGGCGGGTATCGGCCCTAGCGTATTCGCCGACGATATCGGTGATATCCGATGGGTTGATATTGCGATTGATACTCGCACCCTCGACCCACTGGCCAGCAATGTAGTTCTTGTTCATAGCCTATTCCGATTGACAGAGTGTCTGGACAGTCGCGTCCGGCAGCTACGAAATGCTATCCGGGGCACTGACGACACCTTAATCGAACAGGTCGCAGGCGAGTTGTGACTCCACGGCAAAGGGGGTTTTCCCTGAGTTCACAGGACCGCAAGTTTGACAGGCAGGGTTCTCCCCCTTTTTTGTTAACGCTTCGCCTTTGCTGGAGGCTGGATCGTCCAGGGATTCAGCGCGATATGCTGCTCCATCGCCTTGATAAAGGCCCTGATACGGGGACTGACATTCTTGCGGTTTGGGTAGATCAGATAAATCGGCTGCGCGATGCGGCTTTGATAAGACTCCAGCACCGGCAGCAATCGCCCGGCTCTCAGGTCCTCACCGATATGGAAATCGGCGAGTCGAACAATGCCGCCACCATTCAACGCGAGCGAGCGCAGCAAGTCCCCTTGTGTGAATGTCGAACGGGGCTTGATGGGAACGATCGTTGTCTCGCCAGCGTGCTCGTAGCTCCAGATGTTCCAGGGGCTGTTGAACGCGAAGTGGAAGCAATCGTGTTCGAGCAGGTCGGCAGGCGTTTGCGGCCGACTACGCTTCTCCAGGTAGGAAGGAGCGGCGCAGGTAATCCATTGGGCCTCACCAATACGTCTGGCAACGCGCGATGAATCAGGCAATACACCACTGTGAATGGCAACATCCAGGCCGTGATCGAACTGATCAACATACTGCGCGCCCACCTCGATGGTCACCGAGAGATCCGGATGATCAGCCAGGAAGTCTGGCAGCCAAGGTATGATCTGATGCTTGGCGAACGTCGCCATCGTATGGATGCGCAAACTTCCGCTTAGCCGGCCAGGAAAAAGCTCGGCGAGGGAGTCGGCTTCCGCCATGGCGTCCATGACCGCACGGGCACTGGTCAGGTAGACCGCCCCCTCCTCGGTTAGCGTCAAGGCTCGGCTCCCGCGCTGAAACAGGCGTACTGAAAGGCGATCTTCCAAGCGAGTGACAAGTTTGCTGATCGCTGATGGCGACAGGTCATTGGCCCGAGCAGCGGCCGAGAAGCTCCGATGCTCATAGGCCCACAAAAAAGCAAGCATCTGCGCGTAGTTTTCTTTGTCCAAGGTGAGTGCCTCAGTTCAAGCGCTATTTACGGTTTGGCAGATCAACACTTGGACTCGCGCTGCTTTCGCGCGTGACCAGTGAAATGTCCAGTTCGACAACCCGCTCAATCTGGATACCTTCGACCTGCGCAATCATCATGTCGGCGCTGAGTTGCCCGATTTCGAAAATCGGGATCCTGATCGAGGTCAATGAGGGCGATGCAATCGCGCTGAAACTGATGTCGTCGAAGCCGGTGATGGTCATCTGCGTCGGCACGCAGACTCCCCGACGTTTAGCTTGCTCGCAGGCCCCCAGCGCCAGCAGGTCTGTGGTGCAAACCAGCGCAGTCGGTCGCGGTTGCATGGCAAACACCTGCTCGAAACCGGCGCGTCCGCCGTCAAGGCTGAATGGCTGTTCGATGATCCGGTTTTCAGGAATATCGAGCCCCATCTGCGCAAAGCGTTTACGCACCCCTTCGATTCGATACCTGGCACGCTCGTTGTACTGGCGCTGTCCGGTGAGAATTGCAACGTCCCGGTGGCCTAGCGCAAGCACATGGTCCGCGATCAACTCGCCTCCCCGCACATTGCTGAAGCCCACCGCGCAGTGTTCACGGCAATCATCCACCGACCACATCAGGACGTAGGGGCGCTGTGATCGCTGCAACAGTTCGAACACCGCAGGATCATGGTCTGTGCCCACCAGGAAAATCCCTTCCACACCTCTTTCGATAAAGTTACGCACACTGGAAAGCTCTCGCTCACGATCGTACTCGTGCGAGGCAATGATCAGTTGGTAGCCACTTGTATTGAGCCGCTGCTGCAGCGCCTGGATCGAGTCAGCGTAGATCGGGTTGTTCAATGTGGGGAAGATCGCAGCGACACTGAAGGTACGCCGTAATGCGAGGGCTCGCGCAGCGCCGTCCATCACATACTGCAGCTGCCGTACAGCCGCATCGACCTTGGCAAGCGTGCTTGGTTTGACCTGGTCCGGGTTGGACAAGGCACGAGAAGCACTGCCCAGTGAAACGCCGGCCAGACGTGCCACGTCGCGCAGTTTTGGTTTGTCGTTTTTTGTCATGGTGGTGGTAACTCCTGCTTGACAGCAGTGTATCACCAGACTTAAAAATGAACCGGTTCATTTATGAACAAAGTCGTCCTGAATCAACAATAAGACCACAGCCACGCAGCCCACGCCTTGCCAGGCGTTTTTTTTGACCCTGTAATTGAACCGGTTCAAATCCATGCGGCATGGCTGATACACCAGGAGGCAACACAATGAAAATCATGCCCTGGGCCATCAATGGCCTTGCTGCCCTTACCCTGTCAGTCTCGCTCACCGCACATGCCGATGTGCCAATAGGTGCCCTCTACCCACTCAGCGGAGCCCTCGCACTGCTGGGCGATGAGAGTTTTCGCGGGGTCGAATTGGCCGTGGAGCAGCGCAATGCCGCTGGCGGCCTCAACGGTGAGCGAATCAAGCTGATCAAGGCCGATGCAGTGGATGCCGCGCAAGCGGTCAGCGCCGCTCGCCGGCTTACCTCCAGCGACAACGTCGCTGCGGTGTTCGGCAGTTACTCCTCGGCATTGTCTTTCGCCGCCACGCAAGTGACCGAGCTGGCCGGCATTCCTTATTTCGAGCTCGGAGCCGTGGCCGACAACATCACCGATCGTGGGCTTCAAAACGTTTATCGCAGCAACCCCACCGCTCGTAATTTCGCCGAAGGCACCATCACCGCCATCACCCAACTGGTCGCTCCTCAACTGAAGGTTGATGCCAAGAGCCTGAAGATTGCGATCATTCATGAAGACGCGCTGTACGGCACGACCATCGCCAACTTCCAGAAAGAGTTGGCGGCCAAGGAAGGCTTGCAAGTGGTGGAGGTGCTGCCCTACTCCGCCAAAGCCGTCGACCTTTCGTCACTTATCCTGCGCCTCAAAGGCGCTGGCGCCGATGTTGTGTTGCAAACCTCCTACCAGAACGACACCACCCTGTTCTTCCGACAGATCCGTGAAGCCGGCTTTGCACCCAAGGCCATCATCGGTGCCGGTGGAGGCTATTCCATGCAGGACACCGTCAAGGTGGTCGGCGCGCAGAACATCGAAGGCGTACTGGACGTCGATTTCCCGCAGTTCCAGACCAACGAGGCCGGTGCACCGGGCATCGCTGCCTTCGCCGAAGCCTATCGCGCACGCTACGGCGGCGAGCCGCGCTCAGGCCACAGCCTGATCAACTATGTCGGCGCCAAGGTATTCCTCGATGCCATGGCCAGCGCCAAATCGCTCGATGCCGAAGACATCCGCGAAGCGGTAAAGACGATCGACATTCCGATCGGTCAGACCGCAGCGAACATCGGTGCGAAGTTCGCTGCCAATGGCCAGAACGAGCGCGCACAAACCACCATTATGCAGTGGCAGCAGGGCGTGCTTAAAACCGTCTATCCCCAAGCCGCCGCCGTTGCCCAGGCCACTCTGGCCAGCCAGCCCTGACCCACACGCTGTACGCAGGCCCGCGTCGTGATTGTGGCGCGTCGCCTGCGCATGAGGACCTTTCATGGATATCTTCCTGCAACTTCTGCTGAACGGTGTGTTGCTGGGTGGCACGCTCGCCATCATCAGCATCGGTCTGACGCTGATTTTTGGCATCGTCCGGGTGGTCAACTTCGCCCATGGCGAGTTCCTGATGATCGGCATGTACGCGGTGTACCTGATGAACGTGCATTTCGGCCTGCACCCCTACGCCACGGTCATTCCTGCAGTGGCGCTGCTGTTTGTGCTGGGCGCGGGCATGCAGCGCTTCATCATCCAACCCCTATTGGCCGCCGAAGGGCACATTCAGATCTTCGCCACGGTTGGGGTGTCGATCGCCCTGATGAACGCTGCGCTGATGGTATTCGGTGCCGATGTGCTCACCGTGAGCAATCCGAGCGGTGTGGGGGCCGGCAGTTTGGCCGTCGGCCCGCTGCGGGCTAACACCGGCCAGTTACTGACGTTCATGGTTTCGCTAGCACTGGTCGGCGGCCTGCACTGGTTCCTGCACAACACCTTCCTGGGGCGCGCCGTGCGCGCCACGGCACAGCACCGCAATGCCGCGTTGCTCATGGGGGTGAACGTAAACCGCATCTACATCTTCGCCTTTGGCCTGGGCTGCGCCTGTCTGGGGCTGGCGGCGGCGATGATCGCGCCGCAGTACCCGGTGTTTCCGACCTTCGGCACCTTCTTCGTCCTCACCGCGTTCGTCATCGTGGTGCTAGGTGGGCTTGGCAGCCTCTCCGGTGCCTTGGTTGGTTCGTTGCTGATCGGCGTCGTCGACAGCCTGGCTGGCTATTACATCGCCCCTGACCTCAAGGAGGTCGTGTACTTCCTGATTTTCCTGGCGATTCTCATTTTCCGCCCCACCGGTCTGTTCGGTGCCGGGCGTGGCTCAGAATAGGAGCTAACCGATGAACTTTCTTCACCCGCGCATCTACCTCAGCCTGGCAGCGCTGTCGCTGTTGCTGATCATCCCGTTCTCGGCGGGCTCGAACTTTGTCTTCCACCTGTTCATCCTGATCTGCAGCTATGCAGCATTGGCCAGCGCCTGGAACATCGTCGGTGGCTTCGCAGGCCAGCTTTCCCTGGGCCATGCGGTGTTCTATGGCACCGGCGCCTACGTCAGCACCCTCCTACTGCTGCACCTCGGCATGAGCCCGTGGCTCGGCATGCTTGTGGGTGCGGTCGTGTCCACCGTGCTGGCCGTAGTTATCAGCTGGCCCTGCTTCCGTCTGCGTGGGCCTTTCTTCGCCTTAGCGACCATTGCTGTACTGGAGGTAGTGCGCCTGCTGGTCATCAATCAGCATGACCTCACCGGCGGCGCTGCGGGTCTGGCCGTGCCTCTGAAGCTGGGGGCGGAGTGGATGCTGTTCCGCGCACGTTGGCCTTACCTGTTGATCGCATTCGGTTTCCTTGCAATCACCTTGCTGGTTTCGTGGAAAATCAAGCATTCGCGTCTGGGCTATTACCTGATCGCTGTACGCGAGCGCGAGGACGCAGCCCAGGCCGTGGGCGTCAACGCGGTCAAGGTCAAACTGATCGCCGTGGCGTTGTCTGCGGCGCTGACCAGCCTGATCGGAAGCTTCCACGCCATGTACCTGACCTTCATCGAGCCTGGCGCCATGTTCTCGCTGGAGCTGTCCATCCAGATCGCCATGTTCGCCCTGATCGGAGGCCTTGGGACCTTGTCGGGGCCTCTGATCGGCACCCTAATCGTGTTGCCGCTGGCAGAGCTTGCACGTGGCTGGCTAGGCGACGCCGGCAGCGGCGTACACGGGCTTGTCTATGGACTGGTTCTGGTGGCGTTTGTCCTGACAATTCCACAAGGCCTGGTAGGGCGCTTCGGGCAGAGGGTCAGTACGTGGGTGGACCGGCTACCTGGCGGCAAGCCCAACACCCTGCCGCCAGCCGCAGCACGCCCGGTATCCCAGCCGTCGAAGCATACGGGCCAAGCGATTCTGGTCGCGGAAAACCTGCACAAGTTTTTCGGCGGGTTGCACGCGACCAACGACGTGTCGCTGACCCTCAACGAGGGTGAGATCGTGGGTGTGATCGGCCCCAACGGAGCCGGCAAGACCACCGTGTTCAACCAACTCTCGGGATTCATCCAGCCCTCCTCGGGCCAGGTGAAGGTACGCACGGCAGACGGTCAGTGGGTAACGCCGTCCAGCCCTGCGCAGTTCGCCGTGGCCGGCATTGGCCGTACGTTCCAGATCGTGCAGCCGTTCGCTGACCTGAGCGTGTGCGAGAACATCATGCTCGGCGCATTCATGCACACCCGCGACCCCGTCGAAGCCCGGCAGATCGCCACCGAGGTTGCCGCCCTCACCGACCTTGGCCCACTGCTCGACACCCGTGCACGCAACCTCACGGTCGGCGGCATGAAACGCCTCGAAATGGCCCGTGCGTTGGCCACCCGCCCGCGCGTGCTGCTGCTGGATGAAGTCATGGCGGGCCTGAACCCCACCGATGTCGGCAAGGCCATCGAGATCATCCGCCGTGTGCGTGACACGGGGGTCAGTGTGCTGATGATCGAGCACATCATGCAGGCAACCATGACCTTGTCCGACCGCATCGTGGTGATCAGTACCGGCGCGGTACTGATGGATGGCGAACCACAAGCTGTGGTGAGCAATCCGCAAGTCATCGAAGCTTATCTGGGCAAGGAGTACGACCATGCTGCGGCTTGAAAACATCCATGCTGGCTATGGCAATACGGAGGTCCTGCGCGGCGTCTCTCTCGAGGTCAAGGCGGGTGAGGTGGTGACCTTGGTAGGCGCGAATGGAGCCGGCAAGACCACAACACTTCGCAGCCTCTGCGGCCTGATCCGCCCCTCTCTCGGCACGGTCGAATTCGAAGGCCGCCGCCTCGACGGGTGCGCCCCTGACGAGATTGTCGCTGCCGGTGTCACGCTGATTCCCGAAGGGCGCCAGTTGTTCCCGTTCATCAGCGTACGCGACAACTTGCTGATGGGTGCCTATAAAAAGGCCGCTCGGCCTGCGGTCAAGCAACGCCTGGAACAAGTGCTGGAGCTGTTCCCGCGAGTACGTGAGCGATTAGAGCAACATGCCGGTTCACTATCGGGAGGTGAGCAACAGATGGTCGCCATCGCACGCGGGCTGATGTCCGATCCCAAATTGCTGATTTTCGACGAGCCGTCTCTGGGATTGTCGCCGCTGCTGGTCTCCCAGGTGTTCGGCATCATCGACAAGATCCTCGCGCTGGGTACCACGGTACTGATCGTCGAGCAGAACATCGTCCATACCCTGCGTGTCGCTCATCGTGGCTACGTTCTGGAGAACGGCAGCATCACCCTGACAGGCACAGGGCAAGAACTGCTGGAAAACCCCCATGTCAAGCGGGCGTACCTGGGGCTATGAAGGAGCGGCAAACCATGAAGCAGAAGATGCTGTTGATTGAACATCGCCCGGGAGGCAGTGCTGCTTGCCTGCATCTGACCGAAGCTGACATCCCGACCCCGGCCGCTGACGAAGTGCTGATCCGGGTTGCGTATGCCGGCGTGAATCGCCCGGACATTTTGCAGCGCTCCGGCAGCTATCCGCCCCCTGTTGATGCTTCACCTTACCTGGGCCTGGAAGTCTCCGGTGAAGTCGTGGCTGTCGGCGCTGGCTTACAGAACGTGCAGGTTGGCACGTACGTCTGTGCACTCACGCCAGGGGGCGGTTATGCCGAGTTCTGTTGTGCACCGGCCGCGCAATGCCTGCCGGTTCCCGTTGGTTTGTCCCTGTTGCAGGCAGCTGCGCTACCGGAAAACTATTTCACCGTGTGGACCAATCTGTTTGAGCGCGGTCGGCTGGAGCCAGGCGAAACTGTGCTGATACATGGTGGATCCAGCGGCATTGGTCTGACCGCCATCCAGTTGGCCAATCACTTTGGTGCGCGCGTTATCGCCACGGCAGGTAACGCAGCCAAGTTACAGGCCTGTCGTAGCGCAGGCGCCAGCAGGGTCATCAACTACCACGAAGAAGACTTCGTCGAGGTGGTCGACGCCGAAACCGCAGGCAAGGGGGTCAACCTGATCCTCGATATGGTCGGGGGTAGCTACCTGCAACGAAATATCGATGCGCTGGCCGTGGAAGGCCGGCTTGTGCAAATCGCCTTCCTCGAAGGCAGCCAGGTGGACCTGAACGTCATGCCGATCATGCTCAAGCGCCTGACGTTTACCGGCTCGACACTTCGCGCCCGACCCAAAGCAGAGAAGGAGGCGATCGCCGACGCTTTGCAGGTCCACGTCTGGCCTCTGCTCGATTCCGGTCTCTGCCTGCCGGTTATCCACTCTACTTTCCCTCTATATCAGGCCGCACAAGCTCATGCGCTGATGGAGACCAGTCGTCACATCGGCAAGATAATGTTGGAGATAAACCCATGATTGCAGGACGTCACAGCGGTAGAAATGTTCTGGTTTCAGGCGCGGCAAGCGGTATCGGCGCGGCTATCGCACAACGCTATTGCGAAGAAGGTGCCCGCGTTGCGCTACTCGACCTCAACCCGCAAGCCGTGCAAGCACAAGGCGAAGCACTGCGCGCCCAGGGCTTCCACGTTGCCTGGCAAGCTGCAGATGTTGGCGACTTTGAACAATGCCAGCATGCCTGTGCGCTGCTGGCTGAGGAAATCGGTCGCGTGGATACGCTCATCAACAATGCGGGAATTTCCCCAAAGCATGAGGGCAAGCCTGCCCCGATCTGGCAGATGAGCCCAACGGAATGGCAGCAGGTGGTTGCGGTAAATCTGAACGGCGCGTTCAACCTGTCACGTTTGCTTTCGCCCTCGATGATCGAGCAACGCTTCGGCCGCATCATAAACATGTCCTCGGTGGCAGGCAGTGCGTACCTACCTTTGGTCGCAGCACACTACAGCGCTACCAAGGCGGCCATCATTGGCTTTACCCGACACCTGGCCGGAGAACTCGGTGCCTATGGCATCACGGCCAATGCTCTGGCACCTGGGCGCATCGAAACCCCCCTGTTGAAGACGGTTGCCTCCGCAGCCAATGAAGCAGTGATCGCCGATACGCCGTTGCTCAGGCTGGGGCAGCCGTGTGAGGTCGCCGACGCGGCGTGCTATCTGAGTGCGCCAGATAGCGCATTTATCACTGGCCAAGTGCTGGATGTGGCAGGTGGCTGGCTTATGCGTTAATTACTTTCCAACGCGTTATCAAATAACGCGGGCTGCCGGCTTCGGTGGCTCGCGGACCTTGTCGGCATCGGCTCAAAACGCCCGTAATAAAATCGAGGCCACAACTTACACCGGCAGTTCGGTAGTGAGCTTGATCTTTTCCATTGGAACCTCGGTTTTGACATTTTGCACCACGTCCAGGCTTGTCAAATGAGCGATCTGGAAGCGTCGATAAGCCTCCAGGTCTGCTGCCACTACTCTAAGCATGAGATCACAATCGCCTGCCATCACGTGGCACTCCACCACTTGCGGTAACTGGCGCACGGCGTTGACGAACTCATCGGTGGTGGCCTGGTCTTGGCGCTTGAGCCAAACCCGGACGAACAACGTCAGCCCCAGCGCCACTTTCGCCGGGTCCACCAGCGCCACGTAGCGTTCAATCACGCCAGATTCCTCCAGCAGGCGGACCCTACGCAGGCACGGCGATGGAGAAAGCCCGACCTGCTTGGCAAGCTCCTGATTTTGTAAGCGACCATCTCTCTGCAGGGCGCTCAAGATGCGGCGATCGATAGCATCTAGCTTGATTGGCATTGGATTCTCGCTATAGGAAAATTATGAAACTGGATGCTAAATGCTCATGCTGACTATGCAATTACGCAAGCAAATTCCAGCGACAAATTGAAATAATTTGCCTCCAACGGAGGTACGTATGAATGCCCTTGAACCTGCTCTGAGTGATCCCCCAGCCACAACACCCAATGACGATTTGCGCCGCGGAGCAATAGCTGCCGTACCCGTTTTGCTGGGCTTCATTCCCTTTGCCTTGGTGCTCGGCGCCCAGGCATCGCAACGCAGTCTTGCTGCAGGCGAGGTCGCGCTGATGACCGGCTTGAACTTTGGCGGCGGCTCCGAATTCGCCGCTATCGAGCTTTGGACGTCACCGCCGGCAATCCTGGTAATCGTGGCCATGACCTTGCTGGTCAACAGTCGACATCTGCTTATGGGCGCGACCTTGGCGCCCTATCTACGCAATGTGCCGCTGAGGCAGGCGCTCGGCGCGTTGTTCTTCATGTGCGACGAGAGCTGGGCCATGGGCCTGGCCGATGCGCGCCGACGTGGAGGCTTCAGCCTGCGCTACTACATGGGTGTTTCATTGTGCCTTTGGGGCACCTGGGTCTGCTTCACTACCCTGGGCGCATTGGTAGGGCCGCTGTTGGGTGATCTGCATAGCTACGGCTTCGACATGGCCTTCGCGGCGGTCTTCTTGGTACTGCTCAAGGGTATGTGGTATGTGGAAAGGGGTGCAAGCCGCCCTGCCCTGGTTCTTCAGCCTGATTACTGCGGCACTCTTCTATCTGTTGATCCCTGGTGGCTGGTACGTGTTGGCTGGCACTGTTGCAGGCCTGGTCAGCGCCTACCTATGGGCCAAACGTTGAGCGGCGGGCGCCTCATCCTTGGACTGTCTTCCGGAGACCGAGCGGTGGAATACCCGGCATTCGGCATCGACTACGAGACTCGCGCCGAGCGATACCAGGAAGGCGTACAACTGATCAACACCGTTACCCAAAACAGTTTCCCCAGCGCCTCCTCCACCCATTTCGGCAACTTGACCGGTGCCATCGACCTCATTCCGAAGCCAATGGGCAAACGCATACCGACCCTGGTCGTAGGCCGCGCGCGGCAGGACTTCAGCTGGATCGCAGAAAACACTGATGGCTGGATGTGGCACCTGAGTGACTTCCGGCGGCTGCCGCAATTGATCGCAGACTGGCGCGCCAGCTGGCCTGACGCGACGTTTCGCCCGTACAGCTACGGTGCGTTCTACGACATCGTTGAAGATCCAGATGCGCCGTTACAGCAAATTGGAAATGGTGTGCGAATGGGCCGCAATGCCCTCATCGCGCTCTGGAAGCGCCAGCAGGCGGAAGGTGTCAGCCACATCGCCTTGAACCTCAAGCCTATTCGCCGCCCTGCTGAGGATGTGCTGACCGAGCTTGCCGAACACGTGCTGCCGCACTTTCGCATCGACTGAAGGAATTACCCATGACAGCCTCACTCACTCGCCCACAACTGCTGGACGCCGTCGAGATCTTGCGCCAGCACTGGCGAGGCCATGCCCGTAGCGGGCTGGATACATTGCTCAGCGAACATGTCGCACTGTTCAGCAGCCATCGCGGCAATCACCATGGCAAGGTCGCCGTGCTCGGCGCGCTGGTTGACGATCTAGAGCCCCTTCGCCAGCTCGACCTGGAGTTCTCGAACACTGTCGTGCGCGCTGACAAAGCCCGTGCAGTGGCTAGCAGCTACTTCCATGCGGCGGCAGTTGGCGTAGGTTCATCGCTGCAATTCGGTGGTTTACTGATCCTCCAATTCGAACAGGATCAGATCTGCGAGATTCGCATCCAACTGGCCTGGCATCAAGGTGACTTCAGCGTGGCGAGCGATTGGAAGCTGCCCGTCGCTGATCGTCAATGGCAACCCGGCGATGTGCGCGCCACCGTGATGAGCGAGATTGATGCGCCCTGGAACCGCGTTCCGCACTCGACCTTGCCCAGCACCGATGAAGAAGCTGTCGTCGAGGCCTGGTATCGCTATGCATGGGCACTCGACCAAGCAGACTTCGCCCTGCTGCCGGCGTGCTTTCACCAAGACGTCGAAGCCGAGCTTACCCCCATGGGTCGCCTGCACGGTCGTCGCACTTTGGTGACGACGCTCAAGGCATTTCGTATGCCATGGCCATGGATGCAGCACTGTGGCGCACCCATTGCGATACAAATCGATGCCGATGGCCAACATGCTGAGCTGACGCTCGGCCGAATCATTCCCGGCAGGACCGCAACTGCCGACGGGCAGAAAGTCTACGGTGCCCATTACCGCATCCGCCTTACACGCGAATCCGACAGCGGCTGGGCCATTACTTACATGGAGTATCTGCCAGGCTGGTTCACCGCCTGACGGCTCCCCCTACCGAGGAGATTTTGATGAACAGTCTTTTCGATCGTTACTCACTGGCCGGCATGCCGTTGGCGAATCGGGCGGTAATGGCCCCAATGACCCGGGCTCGCGCTGCTGACAGTATCGCGGATGCCTTGACTGCTTGCTATTACGCTCAGCGAGCAGGTGCGGGTCTGATCATCAGTGAAGGCGCACAGGTTTCAGAGCAAGCCCGAGGGTATCTGTGTACGCCGGGCATCCACAGCGAAGCTCAAGTGAAGGGTTGGCAAACTGTGACGTCAGCGGTCCATGCAGCGGGTGGACGGATTTTTCTGCAACTGTGGCATGTCGGCAGACTATCGCATATATCTCTTCAGCCTCTCGCAGGGGCGCCCGTCAGTGCAGTCGACAGCCACGCCAGTCAAAGCTTGGTGTTCGCTGTGGATGCCGATGGGCAGCCGGGTAAGATTGCAGCGAGCCCGGCCAGAGGCATGACCGTCGAAGAGATCCGCGACACGATTGAGGACTTCGGCGTCGCCGCTGAAAACGCAATACGCGCAGGGTTCGACGGTGTCGAGTTGCACGCTGCTGGTGGATTCCTCTTCGATCAGTTCATCAACGCAGGACTCAATGTGCGCAATGACCTTTACGGGGGAACTCTCAACAATCGTTTGCGCTTGCTACTGCAGACTCTCGATACCGTCTCGGCACGGATCGGCGCTGAACGCGTGGGAGTGAGAATTGCGCCTGGGGATTATCAGGGCGAACTGCTGCCTCACGACGAGGACTATGCAACCTGGCTTACGCTGACCCACGAGCTCAACCAGCGCGACCTGGCCTATCTGCACATCAGCAGCACCCACACTCCGCAGGACTGGCTGGATGGAATACGGGCTGCGTACGACGGGACACTGATACTGGCGGGTGGCTTCAACCAGGAAGGCGCTGAGCATGCCTTGGCGACGGGTCAGGCCGACCTGATCGCTTTCGGTACCCCCTTCATCGCAAACCCGGATCTCGTCGAGCGCATGCAACGTGGGTGGCCGTTGGCCTGGGCAACTCGGGAGGCATTTTACGGAGGTGGGGCGCTAGGCTACACCGACTATCCGAACTATCGCCCAGATAACCTGGCGATGCCGCTGTAGCCACTTCATCCCTTCACCGGGGACCTACTTTCCCGAGCGCTACACGTATGCTCGTCAGCTCGGGAATGATCATCAAGAGGAAGTGCAATGAATCAACAAGTGACCGTAGTCGCGCGAATCAGCGTGGCCCAGGGGCAGGAATCAGTTGTCAACCAGGCGTTGCTCGAGGCTGTACAGGCAACGCAACTGGAGGATGGCTGTGAGTTTTATCATCTCTACCGGGATCACGACGAGGCCAATGAACTGGTCATGATCGAGCACTGGCGCGATGAGGCGGCGCTTGAGGCGCACCTGGCTGGCGCGGCATTCGTCAAACTGGCTGCGGTGTTGGAAGGCAAAGCGGCTCTGCAGGTCAGCAAGCTCGCGGCTGTTTCCCGGTAATTTTCCAACTGGCCGGGGAGCAACCCATTAACGGCAATTCCCCGGCGCTGTTACCCGCTCCAACCAGAGGATTTGCACGATGTACAGTGGGTGAGCCTGGCGGCTATGCAGATCTGTTCGAAGGTGACAGTGCCGGCAACCGCGGAAGGTTGCTCGACACCACAGACCGAAGGTTTAGGGGATGACCTTCTGCTCGCGCAATGAGGCGAAGAACCTCTCGAACATTTCCTCACTGTCGATGCAGTCGGAGAAGCCCGCTTTACGTGCCTTGATCGTACTCGTCACGTTGTCGAAGCCGCTGTGCAAGATGAAGTCAGCGAAATTCCAGGCTACCAACTTTTCGTCCGTGCGCGATTGACATATCGCTGTTAGAACAAGCCATGCCGCTACACTCGCAAGCGGTATGGCTCTCTAAATTACTGTTGTGGCCGGCAGCTCGAAAATGCCTGTTTTTCGAAGCTGTGCCATTGCCCCCTTGCTTCAACTGGCGCTATCACTTACTGAAGCCCCTTACTTCTTGGTGTTCGTTCATTTAAATTAGGTCTGATAAGCCACAGGTTATCCGCACCTATTACAGCGTTGAGCGAGATGAAATTGACAGAGCCGGTACAGATGCCCTCCTCCCAGCCGCTGGTGCTAACAGAGTTGGCCGACAGCACCCGCGCCTCTGCTGAGGCATTCATCGCGGCAGGCACTGCGGCCAATACCGTGCGCAGCTATCAGAGCGCCCTCACCTACTGGTCCGCGTGGTTGCGGTTACGTTATCGCCGCTCACTCGGCGACAGCGCGTTGCCACCCGAGGTCGCCGTGCAATTCATCGTCGACCATTTGGCCAGGCCCGATACTTCTGGTAACTGGACACACCTGCTGCCGCCGGACGTCGATGCCGCGTTGGTGGAAGCCAAGATCAAGGGCAAGCCGGGGCCACTGTCGTTCAGCACAGTTAGCCACCGCTTGGCAGTTTTGGCTAAATGGCATCGCCTGCGAAGCTGGGATAACCCAAGTGAGGCTCCTGCGGTGAAGACGCTTCTTCGCGAGGCACGCAAGGCTCAGGCCCGCCAAGGCGTATCCGTGCGGAAGAAAACCGCAGTGGTGTTGGAGCCGCTGCAGGCGATGCTCGCCACCTGCACCGATGGCGTGCGTGGCGTGCGCGATCGCGCCCTGCTGTTGCTGGCCTGGAGCGGCGGTGGCCGGCGCCGCTCGGAAATCGTGGATTTGCAGATCGGAGACCTCCGCCGTCTTGACGCCGAGACTTGGCTGTATGCTCTCGGCGCGACCAAGACCGACACCGGCGGTGTACGCCGGGAGAAACCGCTACAGGGACTTGCGGCGCAGGCGCTGAACGAGTGGCTAGAGGCGGCACCGGCCAACTCGGGACCACTGTTCCGCCGCCTGTACAAGGGCGGCCGGGTCGCTGCGAGCGGGCTATCGGGCGACCAGGTCGCGCGCATCGTCAAACGCCGCGCGGCACTGGCGGGACTCGATGGCGACTGGGCAGCGCACAGCTTGCGCTCGGGCTTCGTCACCGAGGCGGGCCGTCAGGGTATACCGCTCGGCGAGGTGATGGCAATGACCGAGCACCGCAGCGTTAGCACGGTCATGGGCTATTTCCAAGCAGGCTCACTACTCAACAGCCGAGCCACCTCATTGATACCCGATGACAATTGGCAAGATGAATCATGACCTCCAGTAGCGAGTGAACCGCAACTACAGTGTGGTGTGCCAAGTCAAGAAAAGCCTTACGAGACCGACTGGCCCGAACGAATCTAATGCTTATTCCTGTCGAGATTCAAGGCCAAAAGGACGTCCATCAAATGCACCGTCATGCTTGTAATGTTCTTCTTGTAGGTGCAAATGACGATCTAATAGAGGATAGTCCGTTCGAGATATTGTTCCAAGGAGGCTGTGTAAGATAACGTAGCCACGTTTATCAAGCTGGGGAAATTTAGCGGCCCGATGCAAATCTTGAGGCAAAAGATAATTATAACTTGCAGCGGCATGAATACGTGCAAAAGCTGAATATCTGGACTCACTTACAATGCCCAGCAATGCGCCGGTCAACATGGCACTCCCAAATCTACTGGTAGAGTCAGCGGTGGACGGCCCAATCAGAAAACTATGCTCCAAATTTTTGGGCTCAATGAACCGTCTACTGCGCTCGGTACTGAAATGGACTCTGGCAATCCCGCCGAGGCTTCCTTTATAAGGGGCTTGCAAAAAAATGCGGTACAGCCTACAGAACAGGTTGTGCACACCATTCTGAGTCGAACCATTGCCATCGCCAAAACTACTAGTAATTATGGACATCGTTGTTGATTGCAACCTCTGAAGCAACGGACTAGCTTTTGAAGCTCGATTAGCCATGGTGTTGCAATGCGCAACAAAAGCATCCCACGCCTTGGAGTACCGAGTACAATCATCCAGCACCTCAAGATATCGTCCATGCACTGTGCAGACGGATGCTTCCTCATAGCACCAGCTTTTCTTCCACATAGGTAACTGCCCCATGGCGACATTTTCCCGCAAGCATTCCGGACAATAAAGGCGACGATAGTTCCATGCAACAGGTCTTCCGGACTGCATTACGAAATGTGCTTGGAGCGCCTGTGGTCGAACCTCAAATCCCGCAACTTTAAGTCTTGCAATTGCCATTGGAATTTCAGTGTCAGGGTCGACATACTTTAAATCCATATCATCCCACCACCTAGAGGGACGGTCTCCCAAGTGTATCCGGCAAGAGAATCTTGAGCGACTATTGACGCTACAGCGAAACAGCCATGAACCAAGCGTTTCATCATTACCCGGCGTAGGGAGCCCATGAAAAAGCAACTTCAATACCCCCAGATATTTTTGCCTGCACGCCGCAACATATCTTCAGTAATTCGCTCCATCCCTTGTTTAATCGCGAAGCATGCAGCGCCCTTGAGAAGATAAAGAGTATTATCCATCCGGCCATGCGTTATTGAAAGCAAAGCTTTAACCATCTCCTCTGAGTAAAGCTGGGACGGTTCTTTTAGCGGTAAAGACTCTTCAACCTCGAGCAGAAACGCACGAAATGCCTCATCCTCTACCCAGTCATCAAGCGCCACTTCGTGAAACCTCCTTTTAAATTCTGCGTTAGACGCTAGCGCATTGCGAGCCTCCGCTGTACCGAAACAAAAAAGCTTGAGACCATATTCTGGACCTAAAAGTTTTTTGAGGATGGACATGTTTACTCGCTGCTCTTGCTTCGGACGCAGGAGTACATCATGAAACTCATCGATAACCACTCCCCAGATCCTTCTCAGCTTGATAATCTCTCTTATTTCATTAGGTATCTCACCAGCACTTTTAGCTCGCGCACCAGGACTTGACGGTAGATTCAACGCCAACGCCAACTCACCCCTCAAAGTTTTTTTTACGTTGATCTCAGGAGACTCCGCCATGTCCACCATCAGCAACCCGCTGCTATTTTTCACACGCCTTGGAATCTGAGCGATGATCGCGCTCTTCCCCGTACCACCCGCCCCTACCACCAACAACGCTGGCGCAGTCAACCTGCCAGGGACGTTCGCGATGTTGTTTATCATTCGAAAAATAGCTTCGCTGGAGTTGTGATCAACCCAGAACTCTTGATGCATCGCTTTAATCCTTGTATCCATATCGGCGGATAAGAGATGCCTCAACTCTGGTCTAACATGATCAAAGTTCACTGTTGATCCTCCGAACCAAATTTTTTGGGTCGCACTGTATAATCAGGGGTTGCGGTGTTTTTCGAGCGAGTTTTATCCTGGGCCGGCTTTGATAGAGTCGGGTAAGCCTCACCGTAAGCTTTTTCTGCTGCGTTGCGTCGACGTGCTGCCTGAGTTAGTCGAGCGCTATTTTTTTCGATTCCCTGCTTTTCCCTATATGCCTGGACTCCAGCGTCACTATCAATACTGCCAGCCCTTACCGGCTTCCTGTGAATTTTGCTGGCTCTATATTCCTCAAAAGTCACCACATGACGCGTCAAGTCTGACAAGCGTATGGAGCAAAACTCCCCTCCCAATTTCACCCAGACCGCATCCATGTTGAATGGGTCATACTTCACGACTGCATTATGCGTGCCAACATAAGGCGAAAGTATAGGATCCCAATAGACTTCGCCATGCAGCTTTATGCCTTCGGGATTTACTTTTCGAACTTCCTCCGGCATAAAGTACAATTTTAATTTTTCTGGCTGCGCAACTTTAGGAGGAAAAGGAATTCCTCCATTGGGCGCATAGTGATCAATCCATTTCTGCCGCGGACTCACTCTTAACTGAGAATGAACTGTGGAGTGGTACACTACAACCTCTCGTGCAAACCACCTAGTGAAATCTGAAAACGTCATGGTCGCGCTCTTCGCACTATCTATCCCGCGACGCGCAACAGCATTTGACATCGTAGTGCCTTTTAGATAGTGCACCTTTGTCGTCATGAGCGTCCCAATCAGGCGTTCAACATGCCCTCCATAATGCTTCCTTCCATATGGCCTGTATTCTGTCTCTACGCCAAAGGAAGCGCACCCCGCCTTAAATTTCGGCGAGGTGAATTCAGCGGCATTGTCCATATGCAGGACTTCCGGCTTCCCATAAAATAGATAGTCCTCCGTATTAAGCCCCAAACTTTTTGCAAAATCAGCCTTAGGCAAAATCGCATGACTCAGGGCACATGCCACAGATACTGCAGAAGGCACATGCAAACTTAAATAATAACCAAGAATCACCCTTGTATAAACATCTATTAGGACAGTTAGCCACGGCCGACCGATAACATTTATGCGGTCATCATCCAGCAATATAACATCCACAAGGGTGTGATCCATCTGCACCCACTGAAGAGGGTGCGATACTTTCTTCTTTCCGGGGCGCGCGGAGAACTTTTGCGAGGCAGCATCTGCTCCATCTTTTATTTTTGCACGCTCTTTTTCCGAAAAAAGCATCTTTACTCGCCTTGCTACTGTATCTTTGCACGGGGATTCCAACCCCTTTTCTTTACAGGTTACATCAACTTCAACCCAGACCTTAGAATAGCTAGCCGCTTTCGACCCGTAAATCTTGTCCGCAGCTTCAGAAATGATTATCTCCATTTCTTCGTCAAGCCTTGTCGTTCCGGCTTTTCTGCCGCGCCGTCTGAGCGCCATTGATAACGGACCAAGGTCTTCGTCATACTGCCGGGCGAGTCGAAATATATAGCTTTTCGACAAATTCAATATTGCACTCACCTCAGCAGCAGACAACTCGCTGTTGCGCATTTTATTTATCGCATCATAACGCTCTGCAAAAACCAGTAATTCTTCTGGCGCATAAGAATTTGCGTCACGATCAATTGGATCACCTATCTCTTTTTTTACAATCCGCTCAATGGAGCTTTTAGCCACCATCTTTACCGCATTAGTTGAATCTATGATCACCCTTACGTGCTTGTCGCTGAAAACCTGCTGGATCGTAGCAAGTTTACCCTCAGCTATCACTTGCTCTCCAACTTTAAATTTGCCAGTCATGTAGTATTCTCAATGCAGGACAAAATTTCGCCATCGCACGGACAACTTCCAAAGGTATCAGAATAAATTTATTAAGAATAAAGATGAACCTCTAGAGAGGTCATTAAGCAAGAAGATTTTCCAGCTTAAAAAGTAGACCATATGCAAGATTTGCGCAAATTTTGTCTACTTTTTAAGCCGAAGTAAGTCTAAGCACTTGATTTTGTTGATAATTATTATGTATCTTTTTTAATCAGGCTTCACAACTTCTCCAGTTTCACCATTCACAGGCGCCGTTTTCAGCATTCACCGGTTCCCTTGTAGCCGTCGCGAATCACGGACACTTCTTCCCCCGCAGCCCCGCAGCCCCCAGCCCACAAGCCCACAAGCCCACAAGCCCACAAGCCCTCCAGCGTCTCGGGGTTGCTTCCAAGCGCCAGCAAACCGCAGAAATGCGGACACTTATGCCTCTGAGCGCTTCCCGCAAACCCTTGATTCCATTGGGTCTTGTCAATAAACGCTCGTTTGAACCGTTGCTCCGGTTTTCCGCGCTATCTGGACACTCTAGCAATCTGCGGGATTTCCAAAACGCCCCCTGTGAGCCAGTAAATCCAACGCCTCCAGGGTTTTTTGCACCTAATGCGGACACCTTCCTGCTTGCACGGCGAACCCCATAATCAGGACACTTTCCGTATTTTCAGCCCTCAACGAGCCACAGTTTCCATTTGAAATACACGCCCCCCCCCGAAGACCCGCAACACCAAGCAGACAAACGCTCCAAGCCACGCGCTCCGGGCCTTACGGCAGTCCCCACAATTTCGATCGTGTAATTCAGCTCCCTGGATCCCCTTAGCGACACAGCTTTCGCACAAACGACGCTCCGAGCGATTTTCCTGCAAACGCGACGATAATGCGGACACTTTCCAAATCTGACATTTTCAGCCAGCGGAGAGGAATATTTCTCTCACGTGCGGACGCTGCTGGGAGAGTTGCTGAACCCCTCGGGAAACTTGCAGGAAACGTGTTGCAAAATAGACGAGAGGCAGGTCATTCGGAGGGAAGTTGACCGACTGGTGCTCCCTGCTACCGCTAGCACGAAACTGGGTACTCAGACCTCTACGTTGCCCGCCGTAGTTAAAGAGGTCACTCACTGTATGAAAATCGCTAAGGAGCACATCTGTACTCCTTGCTTATGCTTAGCCGCCGCATCACAACCAAAACACCATGCACGCGAATAGCTTGAGTGACCTAGATCTTGTCTAACTCAGCAGACCAAGTTTTCGCGCTTCTGAAGCAGCTGTAGTGAATGTCGCGTCCATAGGTGCACTTCGCGGCGCTGCATTTGCACTGTCCTATGCGGCGAGCCGTGCCGCAGTGGTCTCCATGACAAAGTCCGCTGCACTGGACTGGGCATCGCGAAAATACAGCATACGGGTTAATGCGGTCTTGCCGGGGTCGGTGAGAACCGAGCTTTCCCAGCAGACCAACGCATTGACTATTGGATTTACTCTCCCTCCTCCGTGTCGCACACTGAGGTAATGGCCAAGGCTCTGGCTGTGAAGTCAGAGCTCGGCTCCGCTGGCTGTAGATCATCCCGCTTATTCTGGCAATGCTTGCCTGTCTGTGCAGAGTGCGTTGCTTTATCCGCGTGACACGAGAGCTTCTAATGCTGACGGTGCAAAATCTAATTGCTATTGATCCACTGAAACTGCAGGTTGCCGCCGGCATGGCGGGTATTGGACGGACCATCACCTGGGCACATACGGTTGACCTGCCCGACCCTTGGCGCTGGGTGTCACCGGGTGATCTGGTAATGACCACCGGCGTGGGCCTACCAAAGACTTCGCAGGAGCAGGTTGAATGGCTGGAGCAGCTCGTACAGAGCACCCCTAGCGCCTTGGTCATCGCTCCCAGGCAAGATGCCCCAGACTTGACGCAAGCACTGCTGGAAGCAGCCGATAGGCTGCATTTTCCAGTGCTGCGCGCGAGCTTCCAACTGGAGTTCGTCAAGCTTTCACACCAAGTGATTGAAAGTGTTCTGCAGGCACAGCGGGAGCGGTTCAATGCCAGCGAACGGCTGTTTCAGACTTACGCAGAGGCACTGCGCAAGCAACCAGAAATGGCTGGAAGGCTCTCGATCCTCGCCACTGCATTGGGTATGAGTCTGGCCATCGAAGATGCTGTCAGCGGGCTCAAGATTGTCGAAGCCCAGGGCGTATCTTCAGAAGATGTCGATCACATCGAACGGATACCGATTGGTGGTCGCGCCCGTGCCAATCTCATTATCTCGGGTAGCGCCAGGCGCACTGCCGATGATTCCATATTGGTTCGGTCATTGGCTGGCTTGCTGGGTGTCGAACTGGAGCGTCTGATGATCCAACGCGACCAGCAACGCGAAGAAGGTGAGTCGCTGCTGCGCAG
Source organism: Lelliottia jeotgali (assembly GCF_977070485.1). NCBI lineage: Bacteria > Pseudomonadati > Pseudomonadota > Gammaproteobacteria > Enterobacterales > Enterobacteriaceae > Lelliottia > Lelliottia jeotgali. The sequence continues at coordinate 89,375 of NZ_CDRVFO010000016.1, read as the reverse complement.
CTTGCTCGACGGTACAACCGAGTTCTCTTTGGCGTTGCCGGTGCTGGAACGTCATGGGCTCACAGGCACATTGGTCAGTTTGGCGATAATGCCAGGGCCAGCCGGCCCATGGTCAATCGACAATATTCATCACTGCCCTTCCCTGTGCGCGCTAACACCATTGCTGTTTGTCGAAAGCGGACTATTGATGGCGCTCAGTCGAAATCAGCCATCAATATTTGAGGAATTGCGCACCAACCTCGGTGTCGGCACTGTGATCGGCGTTAGCGGGCCAATCTCAGCAGCAACGGGCCTACAGGAAAGCTTCCGACAATCCCGGCTCGCGCTTATCCAAGCCCAGGAAATAGTCAAGGAAATCCTGGCTTATGGAGAGGCGGAAACCGGGTTGGTCATGGCACCCAAGTCGATGCCTGAAGCACGTGCACTTGTAGGTCGGTATCTGGGTCCATTGATTGAGCACGATCGTACCCAGGGTGCGGCACTGCTGACCACATTGATTACCTTTCTGCAAAACGACGGCAATTGGAAAGCAACCGCCTTCGACCTAGATGTTCACCGCCAAACGCTTGTCTATCGATTAAAGCTGGTTGAACAACTCACAGGGCTGAAGCCAACAACTACCAGTGGCATCGCACGTTTCTGGATTGCCATTCAGGCGGGCAAGAACACAAAGCTGATCGATTGACATCAGCGGAATGTAAAAGGCCCCGCTGCGTGGGCGGGGCCTTTTCCGTCAGCTAGCCGATAGCCTTAATGGCTGGTCGGCATCGCGAACTCTGCGCCTTTGGCGATGGCTTGCGGCCAACGCTGCATGATGCTCTTCTGCTTGGTGTAGAAGCGCACCCCTTCCTCGCCGTAAGCATGCATGTCACCGAACAGGCTCTTCTTCCAGCCGCCAAAGCCATGCCAGGCCATTGGCACCGGAATCGGTACGTTGATGCCGACCATGCCCACCTGGATACGGCGGCCGAACTCGCGGGCGATGTGGCCGTCGCGGGTGTACAGGCTCACGCCGTTGCCGAATTCGTGGGCGTTGATCAGGTCGACGGCCTCGGCGAAGTCTTTCACTCGCATGCACGCCAGCACCGGGCCGAAAATCTCTTCCTTGTAGATCCGCATGTCTGGAGTGACATTGTCGAACAGCGTGCCGCCCAGCCAGAAACCATCGCCACAGCCGTCGCCTGCGGTCTGGCCATTGAAGCCACGACCATCGACCAGCATGGTCGCGCCCTCTTTTACACCTTGCTCGATGTAACCGGTGATGCGGTCCAGCGCAGCACGGGTAACGATCGGGCCCATTTCGGCTTCGAGGTTGGTACCATTGAGCACTTTGAGCTTGCGGGTGCGCTCGATCAGCTTGGGCATGACTTTTTCAGAGGTATCGTCACCGACAAACACCGCCACGCTGATGGCCATGCAACGCTCACCGGCCGAACCATACGCCGCACCGATCAGGGCATCGACTACCTGGTCGATATCGGCATCGGGCATCACTACCAGATGGTTTTTCGCGCCGCCCAGTGCTTGGACGCGCTTGCCATGGCGAGCGCCGGTTTCATAGATGTGGTTGGCGATCGGGGTCGAACCTACGAACGACACGGCCTGTACATCCGGGTGTTCGATCAGTGCATTCACCGCATCCTTGTCACCCTGCACCACGTTGAACACGCCGTCTGGCAGGCCGGCTTGCTTGAGCAACTCGGCGATGAACAGGCTCGGGCTCGGATCCAGCGGGCTTGGCTTGAGCACGAAGGTATTGCCGGTGGCCAGAGCGACCGGGAACATCCACATTGGCACCATGACCGGGAAGTTGAACGGAGTGATGCCAGTGACTACACCCAATGGCTGGCGCAGGGTCCAGTTGTCGATGTTGGTGCTGACTTGATCGGTGAAATCGGTTTTCAGCAGCTGCGGCGCGCCGCAGGCGAATTCGACGATCTCGATGCCACGCATCACCTCGCCCTGTGCGTCGGTGAAGACCTTGCCGTGTTCGGCGGTGATCATGCGCGCTAGGTCGTCTTTGTGCTCATTCAGCAGCGCCAGGAAATTGTTCAGTACCCGCGAGCGGCGCAGCGGCGACAGATTGCTCCAGGCCGGGAAGGCAGCTTTGGCCGATGCCACGGCAGCATTCACGTCTTTCTGCGCCGACAGTTGCACCTGACCAGTGACCACGCCGGTGGCTGGGTTGTAGACCGGCAGTTGCTGGCCGCTGGTGGCCTCGGCTTGAGCGCCGGAGATCCAGTTCATGATGGTTTGGGTCATTGTCTTTCTCACATCAAAGGGTAACTACGGTGGCGAGCATTTTTTGCTCGCCGTACTCATGTTTCAGTAGATTGCGTAGACCTTGCGTACGGTCTCGAGCACATCCCAACGGCCGGTCCACCCCGGCGGCAGGATGATCAGGTCGCCGCCGTTCACTTCTACGACTTCTTCAGTGCTGCTGTCGGTGAGCAGGGCTTTACCGGAAATGATGTAGGTGAACTCGGTGTCAGGTCGCTCGTTTACTGGCCAGCCACCGGGTTGGCATTCCCACACACCGAGATTACCGACTGCTTCTGGAGCAAGGGTCTGGATGGCGATCTGTGGGTCACCCTTGTCAGCCCCTGCACGCTGGCCGGCGGGGTTAAGAGGCAGGGCCTTGATGTCGGCGTGCTTGATGATGGTGAACGAAGGCATAGGGTTTTCTCCTTATCAATGGGCGCCGGTGAGCTTTTCCAGCAGCATCGCGGTACGCGAAGGTTTGTGGGTGAAGCGTTCTTCGATATCACTCAGCGAGGCTGCTGCGAGGCCGCTGTTGATACCGAACCAACGCAAGGGTTCGCGCTCCCAGGATGGCGAGCGGTGGTTGACCAGAGGCAACGTGTTGATTTCCTCGTCGCGCTCCAGAATGAAGTTGCGCAGCAGACGCCCGGCCAGGTTGCTGGTGGCTACGCCGTCACCCACATAGTTACCGGCCCAGGCCATGCGCTTATTGCGATCGATGCTCACAGTCGGGCACCAGTCGCGCGAGACGCCTAGCGCGCCGCCCCAACGGTGAGTGATGCGTGCATCTCGCAGCGCCGGGAAGAACTCGAGCAGGGTGTCGTAGATCTTGCCGTGGATGTTGTCCACCAAATCGTCCTCGGCAGACATGCGCGAGCCCCAGTTGTAGGGAGCCCCGCGACCACCGAAGACCAACCGGCCTTCCGCCGTCACCTGACCGTAAACGCGCAGGTGGCGCATGTCGTTGAAGGCCATGCGGTGATCGAGTTTGAGCTTGGCCAGCAGATCGCCAGGCAGTGGCTCGGTGGCCAGGACCAACGAGTACAGCGGAATGACAAAACGCGAGTGTCCGGGCTGTTGGGAAGTGAATGCCTCAGTGGCACGCACAGTCATTTCAGCGCGCACCGAGCCATGGGCGGTGTGCACCACCCCCGGCGCCATCTGAGTGACTGCCGACTGCTCATAAATTTTCGCACCCAGGCCTTCAACCAGCTTCGCCAAACCACGGACCAGCTTGCCCGGGTGGATCAGCGCGCAGTGCTCCGTATAAAGGCCACCGAGCGTTTCTTGAGCACCAATGCGTGTCTGGGCTTCAGCAGCCTCAAGCACGCGCCACTGATCGGGGAGCCCAAAGCGTGCCGAAGACTCGACAGCTGCTCTGGCTCGCTCCATCTGTGGTTTGCTACGTGCCAGCGACAAGAAGCCTTGCTTGGCGTAGTCAGCGTCCACCCCTTCCAGCGCGAGTACCCGGCCAATCTCATCGACTGTTTCGTTCATTGCAGCCTGCAGATGCAGAGCCGCATTGTGCGAATACAGCTCCTCTACGCGGTGCAGCGATATCGGGAAAATTGCCGATGCCCAACCGCCGTTGCGCCCAGAGGCACCAAAACCGACTTCGTTTTTCTCCAGCAGAACTACGCGCAGAGAAGGATCACTCTTGAGCAGGTAGTAGGCCGTCCACAGCCCTGTGTAACCGGCTCCGACGATAACGACGTCGGCTTGGGCCGCACCATCCAGTCGCTCACGCGACGGGCTTGGCGCGAACCACAGCGGTTTGTTCGGCAACTGGGACAATTCGTATTTCGCTGACATGCTGTTGGCTTCCCATTGAGGGCCCGGGATCCGGGTAGTACTGATACGGCGTTGTTGACTAAGCAGTGGTGACGGGCTGGCCTTTGACGGCTCGCTGACGCTTGCGAGATAGGCTCAGTGCCAGGTACGAAGCAGCAATGGCGAAGATGGCTATCACGCACTGCAGCAGGCTCATCTGCATGGAGGGATCGAATGCCATGCTGACCAGGACGGCGATGATCGAAGCGGTGACCAGCAGCGGCAGCCATGGGTGGGCCCACATGGCGAACTTCAGGCTGCCCTCTTCTACCCACTTGCGGCGCAGCTTGAGCTGTGACAAGCAGATCATCAGGTAGACAAACAAGAACACCGTGCCCGAGGAGTTGATCAGGAACTGGAACACCGTATCCGGCCACAGTGCTGCAATGACCACGCAGCCATAGCCAACCAAGGTGGAGGCAAGCACGCCACGAACCGGCACACCTTTTTTGTTCACGCCAGCAATCCAGCGAGGCGCCTCGTCATTGGACGCCAGGACGAACAGCAAGCGCGAAGAGGTATAGAGGCCGGCGTTGAGCACTGACAGCACGGCAACCAGAATGACCGCAGTGAGCATCTCGCCAGCACCAGGAATGCCAATGTGTTCCAGCGTGGTCACGAAGGGCGATTTACCTGGGGTCAGGCTGGTCCATGGCTGGGCGACAACGATGAAGAACGTGGCCAGCACAAAGAACACCAGGATGCGCAGCATGACGGTGTTCACTGCCTTGCGGATGTTGCGAGTAGGGTCTTCCGATTCTGCCGCGGCGAGTGTCGCGACCTCGACACCTGTCATGGAGAAAATGACCACGACGACACCCGTGAACAGTGCACCTACGCCGTGGGGCAGGAAGCCACCATGCTGGGTCAAGTTGTCAAAAGAGGCAGTCGAGTTCGGCCACAGATGGAACACGTAGGCGCCCGCCACGAGCAGGAATACGACGATGGCGGCCACTTTAACCCCGGCGAACCAGTATTCGGCCTCACCGAAGGAGTGCACCGACATCATGTTCAGCAAGGTCATGCTGATCATGAGCCCCAGGGCAATGACCCAGACCGGAATATCCGGGAACCAGCCATTGATGATCTGGCCGCCAACCACGGCTTCAAAGCCGACGACAATGACCCAGAAATACCAGTACAGCCAACCGGTCATGTACCCAGCCGGTCGGCCAAACGCCATTCGGGCGTAGTCAACAAAAGAACCTTTGGTGGGATGTGCCGCTGCCATCTCACCGAGCATTCGCATCACTAGAGCGACGATGATGCCGGTGATGGCATAGGTGAGGAACGCACCCGGGCCGGTTGAGGTGATGACGGCGCTGGAACCGACGAACAGACCTGCACCAATGACGCCGCCAAGGGCAAGCATGCTGATATGGCGTGTTTTCAGTGATCGTTTTAGGCGCGGATCATGCTCTGACTGAATGGGCATGGGGTGTCTCCTTTTATTATTGTTCAACGCTTGAACAGGAGACTAAAACGCCTTTGCGGTACTGGAAATCGTTAAATGTTCAGGTTTGCGAGCATAGATTTGTACAAATGTATGATGTCGAATGCGGCTACTTAGAGGTACGGCAGGCTCAGGGGTTACTTATCCTCAAAGCTGCGCCACGTCCTTGAGCGGCTGTCGCATGCTTATTCGGTAGCAGACTATGAGGCGCTGCTGCCGTGGAACCGCTCGCCTGAATGCGCCTCATGGGGCATGACCATCCTTCAAAGCGCCCCTTATCCGAGCCCTGCAAATAGCCTCTCAGCACGCTTTCCCGGGTCATGGACTTCGCCTGCCCCTCCTCTTCACTGCACAGCCAACTCTTTGAACAGCCATTGCTTGAACTGAGTCACTGCATGCGGTTGTCGATGCCGCCGAGGATGCACGAGATAGTGGCCAACGTAGCGGACGCTGTTGCTGACATGCCGAAGCGGGCTGACCAGTTGACCGCTGGCCAGCTCCTGCTCAGCTAACAAGTCAGATTCGAGCACCACCCCCAGGCCGCCAGCCGCCGCTGAAATACTCATGGAGCTTCGATCGAACGCCAAGCCGTAGCTTTTCGGTGGCTGCATGCCGTTGGCCGCGAACCAGCCTTTCCACTGCACTGACTGCCCGTCGCTCTGGATCAGGAACAGCGAATACAAGTCCTGCGGTGAACGAAGATGCCTGGCAACCTCAGGGCTGCACAGCGGCGTCAGCTCTTCGATCCGCAGCGGGGTCTTTTCGTGTGACGAAGGCCTGGGCTCGCCGTAAACGATGTCCAGGTCGAAATCATCGTTGTCGAACCGCGCGTAGTCAGTACTGGCGGATATGCGCAGGTCGATGCCGGGATGACCGTGCAGGAAGCCCGCCAGGCGAGGCACCAACCACTGACTGGCGAACGTCGGCGCAACGTGAAGGCGCAGCGGCACTGCGGGCTCATTGGTCGCAATCGCCAACCCACGGCTCATCTCCTCGAAGCCCCGTTGAACATGATCCAGCAGCATGGAGCCCTCAGACGTCAGCGCCGTGTGACGCGTACTGCGGGTGAACAGCGATACCCCTGCTGCGACTTCCAGTTTGCGTATTGCATGGCTGACTGCGCTTGAGGAGAGATCCAGTTCTTTCGCTGCCTCCACGAAAGAGCATGTACGCCCCGCCGCTTCGAAAACCCTCAGGGCTGAGAGAGGTACCTTTTTAAAGATCTTCATTGATGAATCCAATTCATTGACTGGCGAATTTAAACCTTTTGTCGAGCCTGTATTTTTACATGATCATCTCGGGGTAACTCAATTCGGCTGGTTACTGATGAATTCGCTGCGTCAGTAGCCCCGGATCGCTGGTCACCAATGGAGAATAATATGACCGAGAGTCGCAATGAGCACTTTGCCCGGATGTCGACCCATGCCTGGCGAATCCGACGTTTCGCCCTGCGCATGGGTGAAGTACAGGGCCAAGGCTATGTCGGCCAGGCGCTGGGCTGGGCCGACGTACTGGCTGTTGCCTACTGCCACGCCATGAACATCCGCGCAGATCAACCTGAATGGGAAGGCCGTGACCGTTTCCTGCTTTCCCATGGGCACTACGCGATCGCGCTGTATGCCGCCCTGCTGGAGGCCGGGGTTCTACCGGAAGATGAGCTGGAAACCTATGGCTCCGACGACAGCCGCTTGCCAATGTCCGGCATGGCCACCTACACACCCGGCATGGAAATTTCTGGCGGCTCCCTCGGCCAGGGGTTGGCCATTGCCGTCGGCCAGGCGCTGGGCCTGCGCTTAAAGGGCAACGCTGCGTTCGTCTACAACTCAATGTCCGATGGCGAACTGGATGAGGGTGCGGTATGGGAGGCGGCCATGTCGGCCTCGCATCACAAGCTGGGCAACCTCATAAACCTGGTGGACATCAACCGCCAGCAAGCGGATGGCCCGTCCCACGACATCCTCCAGTTCGAGCCGCTTATCGACAAATGGGCGGCGTTCGGTTGGCACGTGCAACGTGTCGACGGTAATGACTTGCGGGCCGTGATCTCTGCCTTCGATATCGCACGGGCGGTACCCGGTGATAAACCTCGGGTGATTCTCTTCGACACCCTGATGGGTAAGGGCGTGCCCTTCCTGGAGCAGCGTGACAAGAACCACTTCATCCGGGTCGAGCCCGAAGAGTGGCAGCAAGCACTTGCCAACCTCGACGAGATCTACGCGACCCGGAGCCCACAATGACCAACGCTTGCGCTGCAAAACCGAAACTCACCACCTCGTCCATGATCGCCTCCATCGCCACTGAAGGGCAGCGTACTACCCCTGCCCCGTTCGGCCATGCTTTGGTGAAGGCAGGCCAGAAGAATCCACGCGTCGTGGGCATGACAGCAGATCTTGCCAAATACACTGACATGCATATCTTTGCGCAGCGCTACCCGGAGCGCTTCCTGCAGATGGGTATGGCTGAACAGCTGCTCATGGCTGCTGCGGGGGGTATGGCCAAGGAGGGCTTTGTACCCTTCGCCACCACTTATGCGGTGTTTGCCACCCGTCGCGCCTATGACTTCATCCACCAGGTGATCGCAGAAGAAAATCTGAACGTGAAGATCTGCGCGGCCCTGCCTGGCCTCACGACCGGTTATGGCCCGAGCCACCAGGCCACAGAAGACCTGGCGATGATGCGCGCAATTCCTCAGATGATGGTTATTGACCCATGTGATGCGCTGGAAACTGAACAGTGCGTTGCCGCAATAGCCGAGCACGATGGTCCTGTTTACATGCGCCTCCCCCGCGGGCGCGTACCGCTGATCCTCGACGAATACGACTACAAATTTGAGCTCGGCAAAGCCCGCTTGCTACGAGACGGTAATGATGTGCTGATCATTTCCTCGGGCCTTATGACCATGCGTGCTCTAGAAGTCGCTGATGAACTGATCAAGAGCAAGATCGGCACAGCTGTCCTGCACGTGCCGACAATCAAGCCACTCGATGTCCAGGCCATCATTGAACAATGTCGTCGCGAAGGCCGGTTGGTGGTGATTGCGGAAAACCACACGCAGATTGGCGGCCTGGGTGAAGCCATTGCCATGGCCTTGCTGCAAGCCCGTGTGCAACCGGAAGTTCGCCATGTGGCGCTGCCAGATCAGTTCCTCGATGCCGGTGCGTTGCCGACGCTGCACGACCGCTACGGCATCTCCAAAGACGTCATGGTTGCAAACATTCAGCGTTGGCTGGCCTGACGGAACACTCAAGTAGTGCGATCCCCGCTCACTTCGCGATAGACGCTGCCCGAGTGAAGTGAGTGGGCCTTCGTGCTGGAAGCTCCTCTTTTCTTCCCTGGATCGTCCCAATAACTACAAGGTGATGGCGATGCAAAAAGACAACCATTTTCTTAAGAAAAAACGCGTCTGGATCTACGCGTTTCTCTTCACCCTGACATTGATCAACTATGTCGACCGCGTCTCGCTCTCGGTGGCGTCCAAAGTTCTTAAGGAAGAATTCGATATCTCGCCGGTCGCGATGGGCTATCTGTTCTCGTCCTTCGTCTGGCTGTACTTTCTTGCGCTCATTCCCATGGGCTATCTCGTAGGCAGGTTCGGCCCGAAAAAGGTCAATGGCTACGGGATCGGCGTCTGGTCAGTGGCCACAGCCTGCACGGCATTGTCGACGGGTTTCATCTCGTTACTCAGTTGCCGGCTCATCATGGGTATGGGCGAAGCGACTACCTACCCCGCTGGCGCCCGGGTCATTCGTGAATGGATGCCCCTCAAAGAACGTGGTTTGGCCACCGCTGTATTCCATAGCGGCAGCCTGGTCGGCCCTGCCATCGGTGCCATCGGTTTTGGCTGGTTGATCAGTGCCTTCGGATGGCGCATCGCCTTCGTCGTTGCCGGTGCTTTGGGCTTCATCTGGTTGGCGGCTTGGTTGAAATGGTACAGCCACCCGTCAAAGGCGCCTTGGTTGGACGATGTCGAGCGCGCTGAAATCGCCGAGGGTGGCACGCCATCGGCTGATGGTCCGGAAAAATCGGTATCGCTGGGCCTCAAGGGCTTAGCCCGTTCGAGCAGCATGTGGGCAATCGCGCTTTCCCACGGCTGTGCCGTCTACGCGACCTACTTCTTTCTCACCTGGCTGCCGAGCTACCTGCAGGCCGAGAAAGGCCTGACGGTTATGTCGAGTGGCCTTTATACCGCCATCCCATACCTGGGCGCGGCCATCCTTGCCATTGTGATTGGCCGCCTGAGTGACAAGGCCATGCGCCCCGGCGCTGCCGAGACGGGCCAACGTCGCCTGGTAGTGGCCAGCGTGCTGCTCGCATCCTCTGTGATCTTCCTGGTACCAGCGATCGACAGCACATGGGCAATTCTTTTTGTGATCACGCTGTCATTGGCGACGTGCGCATCGGCGATCTCGTTGAACCTCTCACTGGTTAATGACCTGGTGCGCTCGGAAGACGATGTTGGCACCGCCGCAGGCTTTATCACTGCCGTCGGCAACCTCTTTGGCCTGCTGGCTCCGATCGTGACCGGCTACGTGGTGGCGGGTTCGGGGAGCTTTGCCCTGGCTTTCGTAGTGGTAGGCGCGCTGTTGGTTGTTGGCGCCGTCCTGTCGATGTTCTGTACCCGTCGCCCGATCGGGATAGCCACGCCTGGTCGACAGGCCATGGCTTGAATTACTTGTAAATGAAGGAAGCAGTAGCGTCATGAATCAACGTAGTAGCGTGTCCCCCAGCAAGCTCCAGGCGCAGCCTGACTTACGTACCGGCAGTAAATGGCGCCTGGCAATTGCTCTGCTGGCGTTGACCCTTGGAGTATTTGGCCTGGCTCTGTTCGGGGGTGGGGTCTGGCTGATCGCGCTAGGTGGCAGCTGGTATTACGGCCTGGCAGGTGCAGGTTGTGTACTGAGCGCCATCCTTATATGGCGTCAACGCCGCAGCGCCCTTTACCTGTTTGCTCTCATATGGGTATTGACGGTGATCTGGGCGCTTTGGGAAGTCGGTCTCAACTGGTGGGGCCTGGTGCCACGCCTGGTGGCCATGACCGTCATCCTGTTTTTGATCCTGATCGTATCTCCGGCGCTACGCCGCACTACCCGCACTGCTGCGTAACGAGGTTAGTAATGTTCACATCCGTCAAATACGGGGGCGCCCTCGCCCTCGCGATTTCTTGCGCGCTCCAGATGCAGTTCGCGAAGGCTCAGGAAATCCCCCAGGTCGGAAGCGACTGGCCATTCTACGGGGGCGATCATAACGCCCAGCGCTTCAGCCCCCTCAAGCAGATCACTCCAGAGAACGTCGGTCGCCTGGAGCGTGCGTTCGTGTACCACACCCGGGATCTACCGAACCCTGGGAGCCGTTATTCTCCGGAGACTACGCCAGTTAAGGTCGGCAACGATCTGCTGATGTGCTCTGCCAAAAACATCCTGATTTCGATCAATGCGGCAACTGGCAAAGAGAATTGGCGTCATGACCCGGGCGTACCGGATCAGGCCATTCCTCACGCGGCAGCCTGCCGGGGGGTGGCGGTGTATACCGCACCGCAGCTACCCGAAACGGCTCAGTGCCGCAGCCGAGTGGTTGAGGCCACCCTGGATGCCAGGCTGGTAGCAGTCGACCTCGGCACCGGTGAGCCCTGCAAGGACTTTGGCCAGAACGGCACTGTCGATCTCTGGGAAGGTTTGGGCAAAAAGGTCCCTGGCTGGTACGCGGTGACCGCGCCGCCGACCATCGTGAACGGTGTTGTCGTCACCGGCGCGCAGATCCGTGATGGTCAGGATGAGGATGCTCCATCGGGCGTAATTCGTGGCTACGATGCGATCACCGGCAAAATGGCTTGGGCGTGGGACCTGGGTAACCCGGACAATGTCCATGGCCCTGCCGAAGGCAGCACTTACACCCGGGGCACGCCGAACATGTGGACGGCGGCGGTGGGCGATGAGCAGCTCGGTTATGTCTATCTGCCGATCAGCAACTCCTCGATCGACTATTACGGCTCCAACCGCAGTGAGGCCGAAAACAAATATTCGACCTCGCTCGTGGCCGTGGACGTGAAGACCGGCAAGGACGTCTGGCACTTCCAGACCATCCGGCACGATGTGTGGGATTACGATCTGGGCAGCCAGCCGACGATGCTTGATTACCCGGGCAAAGACGGTAAGCCGGTACCCGCGGTGTTGCTGCCGACCAAGCAAGGTGACATCTACATCCTGGATCGTGCCACAGGCGAGCCGCTGATTCCGATCGGTGAGGTCAAGGCGCCTAAAGGGGGATCGGTGGAGCCGGCGTTTTTGGCTGATACCCAGCCTACCTCCGAATGGCACACCCTGCGCAAGGCACCGAAAACAGAAGCGGACATGTGGGGCTTCTCGCCGCTGGACCAACTGATGTGCCGTATTCAGTTCCGTCAGGCCAACTACGAGGGCTACCTGACCCCACCGTCAGTGGATCGTCCCTGGATTCAGTACCCCGGCTACAACGGGGGGTCGGATTGGGGGTCAGTAGCTATTGACCCGGTACGCAGACTGCTGATTGCCAACTACAACGACATTCCTAACCTGAACCAGCTGATACCGCGCGAGCAGGCCGACAAGATGGGGCTCAAACCCATCTACGCGCCGAAGCCCGATGAAACCGCCTTGAACAAAGCAGGCAGCAAGTCAGGCAAAGGCGAAGGCGGTGCTTCGACCTACCCGCAAGTCAACGCCCCATACGCGATCAGCGTTAATGCGGGTTGGCGCAACTGGGGAACCGGCGTCCCATGCTCGGCACCGCCCTATGGTGGAATCCGCGCTATCAGCCTTGACACAGGCAAGACCGTTTGGGACGAGCCGCTGGGTACCGCGCGCCGTAACGGGCCATTCGGCATCCCATCGCATTTGCCGCTGAACATCGGCTTGCCGAACAACGGCGGAACTGTGGTGACTGCGGGTGGATTGACGTTCGTCGGGGCGGCAACCGATAACCTGTTCCGTGCCATTGATACTGCGACGGGTGAGGTGCTGTGGGAGGACGTGCTGACGGTGGGCGCCCAGGCAAACCCGATTTCCTATGAAGTCGACGGTGAGCAGTATGTCCTTGTCTCTGCTTCCGGGCATGCCTTCATGGAAACCGGAACCAGCGACGAAATCATCGCATACAAGCTGCGCAAGTAATCGCCAAGGCGGGGCCTGTTCTGGCCCCGCTTTGCCAAAATCGTTAAAGGAGATTGAACATGGATTTAGGCTTGCAGGGTAAGCGGGTGCTGGTCAGCGGCGCCTCCCGAGGCATTGGCCGAGCTATCGTGCAGTTGTTTCTCGAGGAAGGCGCCCAAGTGGCGTTCTGTGCTCGGGGGCAAACAGGCGTTCAGAGCGCGCAACTCGAGTTTGGCGAGCGCGCTTCGGGGACTGCGGTGGATGTTACCCAGCCCGAGCATGTCCGGGCCTGGGTCAATGAAGCAGCGCAGCATATGGGCGGGCTGGATATCGTCGTGCCCAACGTCAGTGCTTTGGCTGGGGGTGATGACCTGGAGACCTGGCGGCGAGCGTTCGACACCGACCTGTTGGGCAGTGCAACGATGGTCAAAGCCGCCCTGCCCGCCCTTCGTCAATCACAAGCGGCAGCGGTCGTGCTCATATCGAGCGTCTCGGGGCGCGAGGTCGATATGTTCGCAGAACCCTATGGCGTTCTGAAGGCAGCCTTGCTTCACTACGGCAAGACCCTCTCGGTGCGCCATGCCCATGAGGGTATCCGCGTTAACTCCGTTTCTCCAGGCAATGTGTATTTCCCTGAAGGCGTGTGGGGAGATATAGAACGAGAACAACCCGATACCTTCGCCAAATCCCTGGCCGAAAACCCGATGGGGCGTATGGCTACTCCGGAAGAGGTCGCTAAAGCGGTGGTGTTCCTGGCCAGTCCCGCGGCAAGTTTCACAACCGGTACCAACCTTCTGGTCGATGGTGGCCTGACGCGCTCAGTGCAATTCTGAGTGCCCGCCTCGGTATTGGCTCTAGGAGCGAGAATCGACGTGATGAAACTTTATATCTACGAACACTGCCCCTTCTGTACGCGCGCCCGCATGATCGTTGGGTTCAAGCGTCTCCCGGTAAGGCTTGAAGTCATCATGGAGGGTGATGCTGATACACCTACCCGCCTGATCGGCAAGAAAGCCGTGCCGATCCTGCAGAAGGAGGATGGCAGTCACATCGGCGAGAGCCTGGACATTGTTCGGTATCTCGACGGCATAGGCCCACCCGCTCTGGTCGCACCGCAAAATCGCGCACTCGACGCATGGGTCAAGGAAGCTTGGCCGACCGCGCTCAAACTTTTTATCCCGCGGTTCGTACACGGGCAGTTTGCGGAGATCGCCACGCCAACCGCGAGGGAGGCTTACCGCCGGCGGGAAGAGCAAGCCTTCGGTGACTTGGAGGTGCTACGGGAGCAAACGCCGAAACTGGCCGCTGAAATGCAACCCCTGCTTGATGCCCTGGCCCCATTGGTAGCAGATAGAGCGACACTCGGAATCAACGACATTACCCTCTGGCCCGTGTTGCGATCGCTGTCCATCGTCCAACAGATAGCGTTTCCGCCACAGGTGCTCGGTTACATGCAGCGGCTGAGTGCGTCATGTAATGTTCCCCTGCTGTTCGGGCAAGCAGCGTGATTTTCCGATGGCCTGCGAGTCTTGAAGGCGCCAGCTAAGATGCTGACGGTGGACGTCAGCCGCCGTGTGGTGAGCTTCAATCAGCTTCACTTCCCCGTCAAAGCTACGCCCAGCCGGATTTTGACATTGCTTTTGCGCAACCAAGGGCATGTCGTGAGCAGACCGACGATTTACAGAGAAATCTGGGGGTACCAGTTCGATCCTGGTACCAAGATCATCGACGTGCAGATTTGCTATCTGAGAAAGCTACTGAAGGCCTTGCAGGCGCCGGTCGAGATCAAAACCTTTCGGGGCAAAGGCCTTTGCCTGCAGGTAACTGTGGGAAGACCGGCGTGACAGGGGTGTTTGGCGTGCCGGATGAGGTTTTCAGTGATTTGATCGCCTCATCTTCAGCTGCCCTGTGAACCGAGCCGTTGTTTATCGGGCATCACATTGCGGGGACTTTTCTTTCACTTAAATTTCACAGGGCTCGAGCGAACCTAAAGCTACCCCTATGTGTGATAGACCTTGCCCGCCTAGCAGCGGGCTTTCTTTTGCCGGCAAATTACGGAAGCACCATAGCGCAGCCGTTCGAAAGCCCCGGGTGATCTACTGAGCTTTTTCGGGCTCTCTGGTTTTCCAAAGCGAAAGCAAGACCCCGCCAACCAGAAGGCCAATTGTAACGCTCAAAGATATTTCAGCTGGCACTTTACCAACGATGTCATGAAGAAAGATTTTAGCGCCGATAAAGACAAGCACTAAAGCCAAGGCGTACTTAAGGTAAGCGAAGCGATTTATCATGGCGGCCAATGCAAAGTAAAGTGCTCGCAAGCCGAGAATAGCAAAGATATTTGACGTGTAGACGATGAACGGATCCTGTGTGATAGCAAAAATCGCAGGTACGCTATCAACAGCAAAAACCAAATCCGCACACTCGATGAGAATGAGGGCGAGGCATAACGGTGTCACCCATAGCACTTTTTTACCTGAGGGGTCAGGCAAACGCACTACAAAACGTTGACCATGCAATTCTTTGGTTATGCGTAGATGCCTGCGCAGATACTTGACGAAACGATTGTTTTCCAAATCAGGCGCATGATCGACGCGCGCGAACAGCATCTTCATTCCAGTAAAAACCAGGAACGCGCCGAAGAGGTAGAGTATCCAACTGAACTGCGCGATGAGCGCAGCTCCGAGACCTATCATGATGGCCCTCAAGACGATGACACCCATAATGCCCCAGAACAGGACTCGGTGTTGAAACTCTCTAGGGATGGCCAAGAAGCTGAATATGAGCGCAATAACGAAAACGTTATCCATGGACAGGGACTTCTCGATCAGGAAACCTGTCACGTAGTCCATGCTGGCGTCGCTTCCTTTCTGGAAGTAAACCCAGACTGCGAACAGAAGCCCCATGCTGATGTAGCCCGCAGACAGCAATAAGCTTTCTTTGACTTCTATCTCCCGGCTCCCTCGATGTAGGACTCCCAAGTCAAGAATCAAAAGGGTCAATACAACAGCAAAAAAAGAAAGCCAAAGCCACAAGTCCGTGCCAAGGACGTCTTGAAAGAGAAACGCATTAAGGGCAGACATGAGCCCCTCCTTTATAGTCGTAGTCAAAACAACTATGACTCCGACATGGCGGCTGCTAACCGTCAGAGGGGCCCGGCGTCACAAGACAAGGTTTTACCGGGCACGAAAAAACTGCAAGAAGGAAAATTTTTCTAATCATTTCTTGTGTGAAACGATAGCCGTCTTGAGTAGCTATCAGCTGGGCAGTTTTACCCACGTGTATTGAAATGCGAGTACAATTCATTACGTGAACAATTCAAGTGCCCGGATAAGTTTGCAATGGTTGGCACTATCCCTTGCTGTGTTCAGGGGGATGGGCCCGTACCGCGCTTGATGCCCTGCGTGATATCGCTGCTGGTTCCAAGAAACCCTTTACAGAGGCCATGATCAAAACTTTCCCGTGCCGCAATGCGCTAAATACCCTGCTGCCCGAGGTGGTCATGGTACTGACAGAGCAAGCTGCCCGTAGCGTGGCTGGCGGCCAAGCTGTTCAGCCAGTACTTCAGATGCGCGGTATCGCAATCGAGCAGCTCGATAATCAGAGCATCGGGCTGTCTGGTCTCCAGCGCTGCACACGCTGCGCAACCGTTAGCTGATACCGCCTGCCCTCTCCTCTGAACTTTGCTGCCTCTGCAGCATTCAGCTGCCTTAGCCACACAACACATTGCAGGCATTCATGAGAAGGGGTTTCTACCATGATCGATCAAGCGACAGGCATGAAACCAGGCGAACGCTACTGCGTGGAGAACGTCGAGCGCGCTCATCAGTTCCCTGGCTTCTTTCAAGACGGCAAGTACTACCTTGGCCCCGAGCTGCTCACGGCAGTCGGATGGCTTGAAGGGACGAAGTTCATCTATGACAGTCTGGATGCGCAAGGTGAACCGGCCTTCCCGGAGCGGGTGGCGGGCACCATTGAGGGCATGAAGCTGGTGCTGGTCGACGGCACTGCACTGCAGCTCTCGAAGATAGCACCCAGTGATACCCTCCTACCTACGGCTGGCAACATCGAGCAAGCCTCACAGCCTGACGAACCTCCGGGAAAGGGCCCGTTGCGCGGCAAAGTCGTGGTCATCACTGGCGCATCGAGTGGTATAGGCAGGGCTGCCGCGCATGCCTTCGCTTGCAAAGGCGCACGGCTGGTGCTCGCCGCACGCGATGAGCAAGCGTTGTTCGATGTTCTGGACGAATGCACCGACTGTGGAACAGACGCGGTGGCAATCATCACCGACGTCACCCGTAGCGATCAGGTGCAAGCGCTGGCCACGCAGGCGGCCGAATTTGGCCATGGCCGGATCGATATCTGGGTCAACAACGCAGGCGTTGGCGCGGTGGGCAACTTCGAGCAAACGCCCCTGGAAGCACATGAACAGGTCATTCAGACCGACCTGATCGGTTACCTGCGCGGGGCCCACGTGGCCCTTCCCTATTTCAAGGCCCAACGCAGCGGCATCCTCATCAACACACTGTCCCTGGGAAGCTGGGTTGCCCAGCCCTACGCGGCGGCCTATTCGGCAAGCAAATTCGGCCTGCGCGGCCTGACCGAAGCGCTGCGCGGAGAATTGACGGAGTTCCCAGACATCCACGTCTGCGACATTTATCCAGCGGTCATGGACACTCCAGGCTTCAGGGATGGCGGCAATTACACCGGCCATGCGCTCACGCCACCCGGGCCGATCTACGATCCGGAGCGGGTAGCCAAGGCCATGGTAGCTACCGCCATCTCCCCACGCGCCAACACCACGGTGGGCGCTGCCGCTCGCCTTGCTCATCTGGCGAGCTACGTCGTTCCGCGCCTGGCGCTGGTTTCAGGGTGGCTGACACGCAGGGCCTTGAACCGCAGCCCCAATGCAGAGGTTTCTTCCGGCAACCTGTTCGAGCCACCGAGTGGCCGGCGCAGCGTGGACGGTGGCTGGAAATCCAGCAACGACATGCCGTTGTGGGTCGTGGCGGCAGCCCTCGGGGTCATCGCCGGGCTGGCCGTCACCCGCTCGCAACGCAGGCGCCGTTAAGCACACCGTTGAGCATCGAGCAGGAACTTTGCCCGCCATCGCGGGCCCCTATTGAAGGTCTATCGGTAAAGGAGATGAATGATGAATGCGCAACTGAACGGTAAGCGTGTGGCCTTTCTGGTCACCGACGGCTTCGAGCAGGTGGAACTGACCGGCCCTCGTGACGCTTTGGAAAACAGCGGCGCGGTGGTCGACATCCTGGGGGAAAAGGAAGGTACGGTACGTGGCTGGAACCATGACAAGCCCGCCGACGAATTCGCCGTGGATGCCACTTTCGAGAGTGCCCAGCTCGATCTTTACGATGCTCTGGTGCTGCCCGGCGGCGTTCAGAACTCCGACACGATTCGCTTGATTCCCGGCGCGCAAAAGCTGGTGAAAAGCCACGACGCAGCAGGCAG
This sequence comes from Lelliottia jeotgali, assembly GCF_977070485.1. Lineage (NCBI taxonomy): Bacteria > Pseudomonadati > Pseudomonadota > Gammaproteobacteria > Enterobacterales > Enterobacteriaceae > Lelliottia > Lelliottia jeotgali. Next base: position 71,240 of record NZ_CDRVFO010000016.1, on the reverse strand, counting down.
ACCGCTGGCTGTCATCTGCCACGGTGCCTGGCTGCTGGTATCGAGCGGGTTGGCCAAAGGCAAGCGGATGACCAGCTACAAGACCTTGCAGGATGATATTCGCAACGCCGGCGGCTCGTGGGTGGATGAACAGGTAGTGGTGGATGGCAACCTGATCAGCAGCCGCCAGCCGGACGATATTCCCGCCTTCAATGAGCAGTTGATCAAAGCGTTGGCAGGCTGAATTTTGCGGACCTGCGCAGAGCGTGAACAGCAGCGAAACGATTGGGATCGGGCCTGATGGAAGACTGGATCGGTTTGTTGGAATGGCCCGCCATGGCTGTCACGGTGTTGGCAGCGTGGTGTATAGGCTCGCGCCGTCCCGGCCGGCGTAAAGTGGGGTTCTGCTGCTTCATCGCCAGCAACCTGCTGTGGTCGGTCTGGGGCTTGCACGCTCAAGCGTGGGCTTTGATCGTGCTGCAGGTCGTGCTGTGCCTCATGAACCTGAGGGGATGGAGGAAGAACAAAATTGCGTCAAAGGGGACGCAAGGGGCCCATTCTCGACCTGCATGATCGGATTCGCTACGGATACCGCCGATTAAGTCAAGCCGGGCACATCGGCTTACTGGCTTGCTCCATGCGGTGTAGGACTTGTACTTGGCAACTTGCGATCAGTGACAGTACTTAGCGCGGTTGCCACCAGCAAAAATACACCGCTGGCCAGGAATGTGGCTTGATAGCCGAATCCGTCGTACAGCACTCCGCCCACAGTTGCACCCGCAGTGATGGCCAACTGAATCACTGCGACCATCAAGCCACCGCCGGCCTCCGCCTGATGCGGCAATGCCTTGGCCAACCAGGTGAACCATCCCACCGGAGCACAGGTGGAGACCAGCCCCCAGATACCGAGCAAAACAGCTACAGGAACGACCCAACTACCGACCATGATCACGGCGAAAGCGATGGCAGTCATGATCAACGGTACTCCCAAAAGAACGCGGTTCAGGTGTCGACCAACGAGCGTGCCAACTACCATCGTACCGACCAGCCCTGCGGCGCCGATTACCAGCAGCAGAAGCGAGAGCGTGGGCACATCCACATGCGTGACCGTTTCCAGGAAGGGCCGCAGATAGGTGAACAGTGTGAACTGCCCCATGAACAGGAATGCAACTGCCGCCATGCCGAGGGCGACCCTGGAGTCTGCCAGCAAACGCAGGGATCCGGTTGCTGACGCGGCCTTGCGCTCGCTCGGCATCGCTGGCAGCGTGAAGGCTTGCCACATCAACGCCAATGCGGCCAACGGCAGGACGCAAAAGAACGCCCCTCTCCAGCCAATCATGCCGCCCAGGTAGCTTCCGACCGGCGCCGCGATTGCCGTAGCCAACGCGGTACCGCCCTGCATTACGGCAATGGCCTTGGGAACGAGCCGTTCGGGTGCGATGCGCATCATCACCGCTGTGGACATCGACCAGTACCCACCGATCGCGATTCCTAGCACGGCGCGCCCCACCATCAATGTCAGGTAGTTCGGGGCGAATGCCACCATCCCCCCGGAAATCAGCATCAGCGCGGTCGTGGCCAACAGGACAGGCTTACGGTCGATCCCCTGGGTCATGGACGCCAGCATCAGGCTAGTGACGACGGCAAAGAACCCCGAGATGGAAATGGCCTGCCCAGCCTGGCCTTCAGTGAGTGACAAATCGGACGCTATCGGAGTGAGCAAGCTCACTGGCAGGAACTCCGAAGCCACCAGCGCGAAGGCACAGAGCGACATCGCCAGGACAGCGCTCCAGACCTGACGGCTTGTATGTTGAAGGTGTATTGCAGGGCTGCTCATAACGGATCTCGGTTTAACAATTTCAAAGACGCAGGTGCCCAGGCCCAGGGCAGAGGCTGGGCCTGGCGATGGCGTCAGTTACTTGAGGTGTTCGCCAAAGAAAGACGTCAGCTTGCCGAAGGGAATCAATGCGACGCGGTCATAGAGATCGACGTGGCCAGCGTCCGGTACGATCACCAGTTCCTTGGGTTCGCCGGCAAGGCGATACGCCTCTTCACTGAACTCACGGGAGTGTGCGCCCTCTCCCGCGATGAACAGCATTGGGCGTGGCGAGATCGTCTCGATGTCATTGAACGGGTAGAAGTTCATGAACCGGACATTACTGGTCAGCGTGGGATGCGTCGTCAGAAGCGGCGACAACCCTTTGGGGGTGAACTCCCCCCGTGGCGTGCGGTAGAAGTCGTAAAACTCGCGTTCGATGGCATTGGAGTGCTCGGTCAGCTTGTCGACCGTGCCACTGGTGTACAGGGTGTCACCGCCGGCAAACTCGACATCACGCTGAGCTGCTGCTTCAGCAATGGCCTTCTTGCGTTGCTCGACCGTTACCGCGTGCTTGAGGCCGTTGCGATTGGCGGCGCCCATGTCGTACATGCTGACCGTTGCAATGGCTTTCATTCGAGGATCAATCTTCGCCGCACTGATGGCAAAGCTGCCACTGCCGCAGATGCCCAACACGCCGATCCGGTTGCGATCAACGAAACCCTGAGCACCGAGATAGTCGACCGCCGCACTGAAGTCTTCGGCATAGATGTCCGGCGATACCAGGTTACGCGGACGCCCGTCACTTTCCCCCCAGAACGATAGATCGATTGCCAGGGTGACGAAGCCCTGCTCTGCCAGCTTCTGGGCGTAGAGATTCGCGCTTTGTTCCTTAACCGCGCCCATCGGATGGCCGACGATGATGGCGGGATAACGGGTATTGGGTTTCAGGTTTTCAGGAACGAACAGGTTGCCGACCGTATTCATCTGAAACTGGTTTTTGAAGGACACCCGTTCGAGTGATACCAGGTCACTCTTATAGAAATTGTCGGCTCCATGGGACATATCGGCGGCTCCTGCAGTGAGTGAACTGGCCATCAAGGCAAACGCTACGAACAAAGACTTCATGCACTCATTCCTGTCTGCTCGAAATGGAAATGGTGCGAGGGGCATGCTCTGCTGAGCACACTGGCCACCTCGCCTATAGCCATCTTCGTCGCACAAACCGCTTCATCAGTAGAGCAAACGGGTAGTTTTATTGCCTAAATCTCCAGTTCGTACCGGCTGGGCATGGACAGATGACGCAACGCGCCCGTAATGTTTTTCACAAGATCATCGGAAGCTTCCCATGCCTGCCACCACACAACCGCGCCCCCCTGCGAACCCGCTGGCCACGCTGTGCGAGGTAATCGGCGCACACGCGCCCACAGCTGGCGACTTCACGACACACATCGCGGACCTCAGCGTCTACCGGCGTAACGCGCCGGCCCCACCGATTACCTGTATCGTCGAGCCGAGTATCGTGCTGGTGGTGCAGGGCGCAAAGGAAATGGTCATCGGTAGCGAGGTCTTCCCCTACGACACGAGCCGCTTTCTGGTCACCTCGCTGAACATCCCCGCTAACTCGGCGGTGACGATGGCCAGTGAGCAAGCCCCTTGCCTCGGCCTGGTGTTCAAGCTCGACCTGCGCACACTGGCGGAACTGATCGCACAAGATGGTCGTCTTGCGGTGAGTGGTCAGACCTTTCACACCAGCGCTGGGGTGGGTGAATTGAGCCCGAAGTTACTGGAGAGCTTCAGCCGCCTGATCGAGCTGCTCGAGGAGCCCGATGCGATACCTGTGCTCTGGCCACTCATTCAGCGGGAAATCCACTACCGTTTGCTGCTGAGTGACCAGGCCCCCCTCCTGCGCTACATCGCCTCCGTGGGCAGCAAGGGCCACCGAATCGCCAAGGCCATCGACTGGATGAAGCTGAACTACGCCGCGCCGCTGCGAGTGGACGAGCTGGCCTCCCAAGTGCAGATGGGACTCTCGACCTTCCACCAGCATTTCCGCCAGCTGACCGCTATGAGCCCGCTGCAATACCAGAAATGGCTGAGGTTGAACGAGGCGAAACGGTTGATGCTCAACGAGCATCTGGATGCCGCCACCGCTGCCTTCAAGGTCGGCTATGAAAGCCCCTCGCAGTTCAGCCGCGAGTACGGGCGCCAGTTCGGCACACCGCCAAAGCGCGATATCGCAGAACTGCGCCTGAGCGCGGAAAGATCAGCTGCCTCCACACCCAGCGTGCCCTGAGCCCAGCGCTCAGGAAACCGTCCAATTCGCGATGCAAGGATATGCAATGACAAGGAACATCCCCAGAAGGTCTTTACTGCTCACAGTCGAAAAACCCGCGCCCTCTCGATGGGCTAGCCTGCGGTCCCTTGTTTTGGTGTACGGATTGTCAGTGTTGGGTTTGGCGCAAGCAAACACGGCCAGCGCAGCTGATCCTCGAACGGTAGGGATTGGCGAAGAGAATTTACAGCAGCGGACCCCCCATATGCAGATGGCAGTAGGCGAGCATCTTTATACGATCACACTGGATGACACCGAAACGGGTCGTGCCTTCGCCTCGTTGGCACCCCTGACGCTCGCAATGACCGACCTCAACAGCAACGAAAAGCATGCGGATCTCATGGTGTCCCTTCCCAGGAATCCCAAAGCCCCAGGGATGATCACCGCTGGGGACCTCATGCTCTATGGATCGAAGACCCTCGTGGTGTTCTACAAGACGTTCCAGACACCCTACTCCTACACGCGAATCGGGAAGATTGAAAACCCCGATGGCCTGGTTCAGGTGCTCGGGCACGGCAACGTAAGGATCGAATTCTCCCGGCACTGAAGAACCGGAGAAGGTACTGACCTCATGTAGGAACCGCCTCGCCCCGGAGTGCTTCCAGAACCACCTTGAAGGCAGCCGTTTGCTGCCGGCGTGTAGGGTAATAAAGATGATAGCCTGGGAAAAATTCTGACCATTCACCCAATACCTCTTCTAGCGCGCCGCTGTTGATGTACGCCTGCGCGTGCGCATCGGTCACCTGGGCCAACCCTACCCCAGCCAAACAGGCATCGAGTATCTGCAGCGAGCTGTTCATGACCAGGGGCCCTTGCACCCGGACGCGAAAATCCTGGCCATCGCTGCTGAACTCCCAGGGATAAAGCCCGCCGTGCGTCGGCAACCGCAGATTGATGCACCGGTGGGCCATCAATGCTTCAGGCCGCTGGGGTACGCCGTAACGCTTCAGGTAGGCAGGTGAGGCTACGGTAACCATACGCATGGGCGGCCCGATTGGCACCGCCACCATGTCAGCATCGATGATGCCGCCCAGGCGCACCCCTGCATCTAGTCGTTCGGCGACGATATCCGTCAGGCCGTAATCAGTCATCAATTCAACCGTGATGTCAGGATAAGACTCGATTACCGGTTGTAGCTTCGGCCAAAGAACGTGGCTTGCTGCGAATTCGTCAGCGGTGATGCGCACCGTCCCTGACGGGTGCTGCCCGAACGCCGTCAGCGCATCAAGATGCCCATCTATTTGATCCAACAGTGGCGCGATATCTTCCAATAGCCGCTCTCCGGCTTCCGTTCGTGTAACGCTTCGGGTGGTGCGCGTGAGCAGACGCACGCCAAGGCGCTCCTCCAGCCCTCGAATTGTCTGACTAACGGCAGAGGGTGATACGCCCAGACGCGCCGCCGCTCGGGTGAAATTACTCTCTCTGGCCACGGCCACGAAAACCGCCAGATCGCTCAGATTGCCTGCCTTCATTGTTAAGCCCAGCTTCAAACCGATTTCTTGATTTTGCCAATATTCGGATTAAAGCGCGGCCGCTACAGTTCTCTCAACCAGATTCTTTGAGAGGTTCAACCACCATGGCAGAAAACAGCCTTTCCAATACCGGCATGGAGATTCACCGTGCTGACGCGGCCAAGGCCATCCAAGGGCCTGCGCAATGGTTCACCGGCCGCGTGCGCATCGACAGAGTCTTTACGGCATCAGCCCCTGCTCGCGTTGGCGTTGCGGTGGTCAACTTTGAGCCGAATGCTCGTACCCACTGGCACACCCACCCTCTCGGCCAGGCCCTGCTGGTTACCGATGGCGTGGGTTGGACGCAATGCGAGGATGGACCAAAGACCGAGATCCGCAAGGGCGATCTGGTCTGGTGCAACTGTGGTCGACGTCACTGGCACGGCGCGACCGATACCACGGCCATGCAGCACGTTGCGATCAATGAGTTGCTCGATGGCAAGGCCGTGGATTGGCTAGAGCCAGTAACTGATGACGTCTTTCTGAGCGGCCCGATCAAAAAAGACTGAAGCTAGGCGCGACAGTACATCAATGGCAGCGAGGCCCTGGCCCGCCGCCATTGATCAAATGCTCAATGAAATGAACCACAGCGTAAAAGACCCGCTCGTAGACCGCACAATAGTTCGATAATCGCACACCATCCGCTTCCCCCCTCTCTACTTGTGCCCGATCTTGCGGCACGCTTAGCACAGTCAGCAAACATTTCCCAAGCGCTGACTGGCCCCCATGTCAAAGGGCGCGCCAGGCAGGGCCACAACCCATACTCCAGGAACAACCAGGAGCTCGCTTTGATCAATAAAACGTATGAGTCCATCGCCAGCGCGGTGGAAGGCATCACCGACGGGTCGACCATCATGGTCGGTGGTTTTGGCACTGCCGGCATGCCGTCCGAGCTGATCGATGCTCTGATCGATACCGGTACCCGCGACCTGACCATCATCAGCAACAACGCCGGCAATGGCGAGATTGGCTTGGCCGCCCTGCTCAAGGCCGGCAGCGTGCGCAAGGTGGTCTGCTCCTTCCCGCGCCAGTCCGACTCCTACGTCTTCGACGAACTGTACCGGGCCGGCAAGATCGAGCTGGAAGTGGTACCGCAAGGTAACCTGGCCGAACGTATCCGCGCAGCGGGCTCGGGCATCGGTGCATTCTTCTCGCCGACCGGCTACGGCACTCTGCTGTCAGAAGGCAAGGAAACCCGTGAGATCGATGGCCGCCAGTACGTGCTGGAAATGCCGCTGCACGCCGACTTCGCGCTGATCAAGGCGTACAAGGGTGACCGCTGGGGCAACCTGATCTACCGCAAGGCCGCGCGTAATTTCGGCCCGATCATGGCCATGGCCGCCAAGACCGCTATCGCTCAGGTCGACCAGATCGTCGAACTCGGCGAACTGGACCCGGAACACATCATCACCCCGGGCATCTTCGTGCAGCGCGTGGTCGCCGTTACCGGCGCTGCTGCTTCTTCGATTGCCAACGCTGTCTGAGGCCTGCCATGACCATTACCACAAAACTTTCCCGCACCCAGATGGCCCAGCGCGTGGCCGCGGACATCCAGGAAGGCGCATACGTGAACCTGGGCATCGGTGCGCCCACGTTGGTGGCCAATTTCCTGGGCGACAAGGAAGTGTTTCTGCACAGCGAAAACGGCTTGCTGGGCATGGGCCCGAGCCCGGCGCCGGGCGAGGAAGACGATGACCTGATCAACGCCGGCAAACAGCACGTGACCCTGCTCACCGGTGGGGCTTTCTTCCACCACGCCGACTCCTTCTCGATGATGCGTGGCGGCCACCTGGACATCGCGGTACTGGGCGCCTTCCAGGTGTCGGTCAAGGGCGACCTGGCCAACTGGCACACCGGCGCCGAAGGTTCGATCCCGGCCGTAGGCGGCGCGATGGACCTGGCCACCGGCGCGCGCCAGGTGTTCGTGATGATGGACCACCTGACCAAGTCAGGCGAAAGCAAGATCGTGCCTGAGTGCACTTACCCGCTGACCGGCATCGGTTGCGTCAGCCGCATCTACACCGACCTGGCCGTGCTGGAAGTGACATCCGACGGCCTGAAAGTGGTAGAGATCTGCGCTGACATCGACTTCGACGAGTTGCAAAAGCTCAGTGGTGTGCCGCTGATCAAGTAAGCCACGCAAATTGTCTGCATCCGCCTGGCGGCGAAGGGGCCGAAAATGCCCACTGCCGCCAAAGCGGTTTCCTACTGCGCTATTCCAGCGACCCTTTCAACCGCTTCTAACCCTTGCCGGGCGTTGGTCTCGTCACGCTTGGTGAGGCCGTCCTCAACCACTGCCACGTCCAGTCACAACTGCTCGGAAATCTCGATGAGGTTGAGATCCGGGTCGCGTACGTACACGGAACGGATAGGGCCTGTCGCACCGGTTCGCTGAATCGGGCCCTCAATAATTGGCCAATCCTGACCTTCAAGCTGCGCGATAACCTCTTCGAGGCTGACACTGGCGATGAAGCACAAATCCAATGCTCCCGGAACAGGCAGATGGGCTTTTGGCTCGAACTCATGCCCCCGCACATGAACATTGATCTTCTGATTGCCGTAGCAGAACGCCAAACGGCCTTGGCCGAAGGTCTCCAAGCGCATGCCCAGCACGCGGGTATAGAAGTCTTTACAAGCGTCGACATCGACAGTGGTCAGCACCAGGTGGTCCAGATGGTCAATCACTTCGCGATCTCCGATTCTGTTGGGGGTTTAGGGACGTGCAGGGCGTCCGCCGGCAACTTTTGAAGGCGCCGCCCTGTTTTAGTTGCCCCCGGAATGAACGTTTTACCCACTTGACCACTCCATGTACCGCATCATCATTGCCGGCCGACTCAAAAGCGCGATGAAGGATCCTGCGCGTGTTCCATGGAGAGGAAGATCATGAGTGTCACCCTGAAATGCCTCGAGTGCGATGGGCAAGATTTGGTAAAGCCGGGCAGGCTCCACAGAAAATCGATTGTCACCTGTCGGGAGTGCAATGCCATCGCTCAGTATGGTGACCTGTTGGAAGCAGCGGGTCGACGGTTGCTGGCCGAGCTTCAGCAGCAGCTGGCCGGGTTGAAGGCAGGCTGACCACCCTGCTCTCCCGTAACCCGCTCACAGGGCCTACTCGCCAGGATGTACTTCGACCCGGGTAATCTCAAGCGATCTGGCCTGCTGCAGAATCTCCGTCGGGGAGGCGTCTGCTGCAGGCATCACCAGGCTGTTCTCGCCATCCCCGTAATGCAACAGGATCAAGTGCAACGCTGCTTCATGAGGCGAAAGCCCGGGCTGCTTGAGCTCGAACCGTTGGTCACGCGGTTCGCCCTTGAACAGGTACGTCAGGTTGTAAGTGTGCATGCTGACCTCAATGATGCTGGATAGGTAATTATCCTGACCAATGGGTCAGCATATGGTTCGACTCATGTCGACCATCATCCTTCGTTTGTCAGAGCTGAAACCGCTTCATCATCCCGTTCAAGCCAATCGACAAGCTGGCCAGCTCCTGGCTAGCCGTGCTGATCTGGTCTGCGCCCTCGGAGGTCTGCACGGCAAGATCACGAATATTCAACAGGTTACGATCGACTTCTCGAGCCACTTGTGCCTGTTCTTCAGTGGCACTGGCCACCACCAGATTGCGCTCGTGGATCGTGGTCGCGCCATCGGTGATCTCATCCAGTGCCTGCCCGGCCAGCTCAGCCACCTGCAGGGTATGCCCCACCTGCTGGCTGTTGCTGTGCATCGACTCCACCACCCGCGCCGTGCCGCTGCGAATGGCGTTGATCATTTCCTCGATCTCCAGCGTCGAGCTCTGGGTACGCGCCGCCAGCGCGCGGACTTCATCAGCCACCACGGCAAAGCCGCGGCCCGCTTCACCCGCCCTCGCCGCCTCGATCGCTGCGTTGAGCGCCAGCAGGTTGGTCTGCCCGGCAATTGCACCGATCACATCGAGTACCTTGCCCACTTCCTGCGACTGCACCGACAGTGCTTCGATCTGCCGCGACGCCTCATGCACATCCTGGCTCATCTTGCCGATCGAACTGATCGCCTCACCCACCCGCTGACGACCGCGGCGCGCCGCGTCTTCGGACTGACGCGAGATTTCGGAGGTGCTGACGGTGTTGCGCGCCACCTCTTCCACCGCGACGCTCATCTGCGTGACGGCGGTGGCGGCTTGCTGGATCTCGTCGTTCTGGCGGTTGAGGTCGCGGGAGGTTTGCTGGGTAATCGCCGACATCTGCTCGCTGGCCGCGGCCAGCTGATGAGAAGAATCGCCGATCAGCCGCAGGGCATCCTTGAGGCTGGCCTGCATGGCCGCCAGGGCATGCATCAACTGGGTCGCCTCGTCGCGGCCAGTGGCATGCACGGTGTGGGAAAGGTCGCCCTCAGCAATGTTCTGTGCCACGCCTATGGCTTCACGCAGCGGACTGACGATGCTGCGGGTCAGCAACCAGGCAAGGCCGATGGTCAGCACCAGCACCAGGCCGATCACAGCGAAGGTCAGGTAAAGGGCGCGCTGGTACTCGGCGCGGGCATGGGCGGTGTGCTGTTCGGCGGTGTCGCTGCTGAACTTGACCAGGTTGTCGTACAGCTCACCTATCCGGTTGGAAATGTCCTGCATGGCGCCGCTGAGCATCGCCTGCATCTGCGGTACCTGGTTTTGCTCGGACAACCCCTTGTATTGATCGAGCAGCACACGGTACTGGTCGATCAACCGCTGCATCTCGGCAAAAGCCGGCTTGCCCGCCGCCGGCACTACCGCACCGTAGCCCTCGACACCTTTGTCGAGCAGGCCCTTGAGCACCTCCAGGCGCGCCAGGGTCGGCGTCAGCTGCGCGGGCTCGCGGGCAATGGCCATGCGCAGGGTGATGATGCGCAGGCCCAGCATGTGGCTGCGGACCTCACCCAGGTAGCGGGTGCCAACGTTGGTCACCTGCTCGGTGTACACCACGGCTTCGCGCATGCTGGAGATCTTGTTGATGGAAAACAGCCCGAGCACTACGACCAGGGCGGCGATCAGGCTGAAACTCAGGTAAGAGCGGGTAGCGATGTTGAGATGGCGCAGGCGCATGAGGACATATCCGGGTGGCAGTGGGATGTACTACCCATTACGTTCGGCATGCAGAGGACAATGTTGAGTGGTTGAAGGGAGTTAACGCCCGATAATCGAACATTATCGTTTTTGCGGTGGCAGGCATCGAGCGTCGCACAGACGACGCTCGGTCTCCATTTCCCTAAAAAACAATGATATATGGAGGCTTTCTAAACTAATTTCTTAGAAATGCGCCTTGACCAACACGCTCACCGCATTCTGATCTGTCGGGAATCCGTGGCTATCCTCGATCCCGTACTTGTCCGACCAATAATCCCACTCCAGCCCTGCATAAAGGCGCTTCGGCGTGTGGCCGAGGGCCTTGCCCACGTCGTACTTGAACTGCGGATTGAAGTGGAAACTCTTGGCCACGTAATCCGACGTGCCCTTGCTGCCAACGTCATTCACATACCACTCCAGGTATCCGTCAAACAGGATGTCCGATCGCCCTAGCGGTATGGTCATTGCCCAGGTCGGGTTGATCTGCCATTGCCCCGATGCCTTGCCGGTAATCCCGTCAGGCTTGCGGTAATAGGTATTGAGCGAGAAGCGATCGAACCCCGGGATAGTCAAGTCCACGGCAGGCCCCAACAGGTATCTGCGAGTGCGCCCCTCGCCGCGCTCGTAGGTAGCGGCAATCAGTACGTCCTTGACGATGCCAAAACGCAGGTTCTGACCGCTGACCTTACCCAGCGACAACCGCGGGGAGAACTCACCGTAGTAGCTATGCCCGTCATTGCCCGACAAGCCGTTGGACCACTTGTTGTCGACGAACATAAACACATCCCCCCAGGTCCAGCCGCTGGCGTGTTCGAAGGTGACGGTCTGCTGAATGTCGCTGCCGGTGCCGTCGACTTTGTAGTTGTGGCCGTACAGATAGCTCAGGCTGTTGTCGTACCACATCAGCGGGCCAGCCTGCGCGCCAGAACTGGCCAGGGCGCAGAGGGGCAGGAAGCAGTAGCTTAGGCAGGCAAGAGGGTTGAGTTTCATGTGCATCCCTTGGGTCGAGGTCGGTGAGGTTCACCAGCAAGGGATTCAGCGGACAGACCTCTCCTCTGGCCACGTTGCAAACCGTGGCGCCACCCTTGCCGGGTGTGCGGCGTGATGCCGCCAGAGCAATGTCCCATGCCATTTCTGGCACTGACCGCTTCTACTCGACTGTGCCCTAGCAGGGGGCGTGCCAACTGATCGAATACAGTCTAGATAGGTGATTGTGGCCAATTTAATGAATTAGTGAGCACCAGGCCGACTCATCATTGCGCACTTTAATAGCGCCGTGCGCTCCTGACTTGCACCTTCCCGGATCACTGTCCTGCCCTTGCAATGCCCGGCTGGGCTTGAACAGCCCGGCTTTGGCGGTTTGCGTACATTGGCACGCTTCTCGCTTCATCTGCCTTCGAGTAGAAGCGGTCAGTGCCAGAAATGGCATGGGGCATTGCTCTTGCGCCTTGGATTGGGCGTACATCCGAGCGGATGATTTGCGCGCGGCCTGACGGCCCTGGGCAAGTAGAGAAATGTCGGCCGTGGCTGCTGCATGCTGTGTGCACCCTCCTCTTGCTGCGTTCTCTCTCCGCTCGGTTTTCGCTGGCGTGTTCCCGAACACCTGGCGCATTTCGAATCGAGGTGGAGAACAATCATGAAAAACCGCTTTGCTTTGACTTACCCGCTTCGCTCGCTGCTTGGCGCAGCAGTGCTGAGCAGCGCCTCCTTGGCCATGGCCAATGACAAGGTCGTATTGCTCACCTCCTGGTACGCCCAGGCAGAACAGGGCGGCTTTTACCAAGCTGTGGCCGATGGCTTGTATGAGAAAGAAGGCCTGGATGTGTCCATCCGCATGGGTGGCCCGCAGGTCAATGGCATGCAGTTGCTGGTCAGCAAGCAAGCCGACTTCATCGTCAACTACGACCTGCAGATCCTCAAGAGCGTGGAGCAAGGGCTGCCGGTGGTCGCGGTGGCTGCACCCTTCCAGGGTGACCCGCAGGGCTTGATGACACACGCCGATGTCAACGGCCTGGACGGCCTGAAAAACAAGCAGGTGCTGGTGTCCACGTCCGGCCAGCAAACCTGGTGGCCCTGGCTCAAAGGCAAGTACCAGCTTCAGGACAGCCAGGCACGGCCTTACACCTTCAACCTGCAGCCATTCCTCGCCGGCGCCGACACCACCCAGCAGGCCTACGCCAGTTCGGAACTGTTCCAGGCCATCAAGGCAGGCCAGAAACCCAACTTCTTCCTGTTCGCCGATGCAGGTTACCCGCCCTACGGCTCCACCGTGGTCACCCGCCAGGACGTCATCGACCAGCATCCCGAGCGCGTCGCCGGGTTTGTCCGCGCCTCGCTCGAAGGCTGGAAACGCTACCTGGCCAACCCCGCTGCGGGCAATGCGCTGATCAAGCGCGACAACCCCAACATGAGTGATGAGCTGCTGGCGTGGGGCGTCTCGACGCTCAAGCAATACCAGCTGGTCACAGGGGGCGACGCTGCCAGCCACGGCATCGGCACGATGAACGACGCCCGCTGGCAAGCCACCCGCGACTTCATGGTCCAGGCCGGCCTGCTCGGCGCCGCCGCCCCTTGGCAAAAGGCCTATACCACCCGCTTCGTGCAAGGCCTGAACGTGCAGCCCGACACTGTCCAGGCCGCCAGCCGCTGAGCCTTATAACAACACTTAATACCGTGAGGAAACTGGATCATGCTGGTCACCAAACAACCTGTATTGCGACGCTTCTGGTACGCCCTGCTGCCCATGGCAGCCCTGGACGACGGGCCAAAACCCTTCACCTTGCTCGGTGAAGCCCTGGTCCTTTGGAAGCGCCCCGATGGCACACCGGTAGCGATGCGCGACCGTTGCTGCCACCGCACCGCCAAACTGTCCAAGGGCTTCGTCAGCGAAGACGGCAATATCGCCTGCGGCTACCACGGCTGGGAATATGACTGCAGCGGCGCCTGCGTGAAGATCCCGCAGAACCCGACGGGGGCGATACCGCCGGGCGCGGCCGTCAAGGCCTACCATTGCCAGGAAAAGTATGGCTATGCCTGGGTCGCGCTGGACGATCCGCTGCAGCCGATCCCCGATTTCCCGGAAGACGGCGCCGCCGGCTACCGGCGCATCTTCCAGTTCTACGAAGAGTGGAAAACCAGCCCGCTGCGGGTGATGGAGAACTCTTTCGACAACTCGCATTTCTCCTTCGTGCACAAGGCCAACTTCGGCCTGTTCGACCAGCCGCAACCGGCCAGCTATGAGTTTCGCGAAACCGATTACGGCTTTGAAGCCGAAACCCGCGTGCCTATCCGCAACCCTGAAGAAAGCTTCGCCATTACCGGCACCCGTGCGCCGATCACCGAGCGTCACCTGGTCAATCGCTACTACCTGCCGTTCTCCCGACGCTTTGGCTGCATGTACCCCGACAGCGGCATCCACCACATCATCTACAACTGCGCCACACCGATCGATGACGGCCGGCTGATGCTGGTGCAGTGGCTCTATCGCAACGACAGCGAGGCTGACTGCCCGACCCAGGCGCTGATCGACTGGGACGCGGCGATCACCGCCGAAGACCGTGACATCCTCGAAGCCACCGACCCGGACGCCTGCGTCGATACCCGGCGGCGTGTCGAGTTGCACATGCCCTCGGACAAGCCAGGCCTGGTGATCCGCCGGCAACTGTTGGGCCTGCTCGAAGCCCATGGCGAAAGCGAAGTGTTCGCCAGCCACTGACCGCCTGTTCCACGCCCTGGTGTGCCGGGGCATACGCAACCGCTCATGACCTTTGGGGAGAGCGCCATGTTGATGCAGACCCTGTCCGAAACCTGCGCCCAGCTGCAGGCACCACCCAACGCCGACGCCCTGGGTAGCGACACGCCACTGTTCGCCAACCAGGTCGAGAAGACCTACAGCAACGGCACCGTCGCCTTGCACCGCGTCAAGCTGGCGATCCAGCGCGGCGAGTTCGTGTCGTTGCTAGGCCCGTCCGGCTGCGGCAAAAGCACTTTGTTGAAAATGTTCGCCGGCCTCGAACAGCCCTCGGCCGGCCACGTGCGCTGGTGGGGCAAGGATGCCCCAGGCAGCGATCCACTGGCCACCGGTGCTGGCCGCAGCCTGGCGATGGTGTTCCAGGAGGCGACCTTGATGCCCTGGGCCAGGGTGCAGGACAACGTGCGCCTGCCGCTGGACCTTGTGGGCATGCCCAAAGCCCACAGCCAGCCCAAGGTACAGGCTGCGCTGGAGCTGGTTGGCCTGGGCGCGTTCGGCCAGGCCTACCCGCGCGAGTTGTCTGGCGGCATGCAGATGCGCGCATCGATCGCCCGCGCGCTGGCCACCGAGCCCAACCTGCTGCTGATGGACGAGCCGTTCGGTGCCCTGGACGAGTTCACCCGCAACAAGCTCGACAGCGACCTGCGCCAGCTCTGGGCCCAACGCGACCTGACCGTGGTATTCGTCACCCACAGCATCTTCGAGGCGGTGTACCTGTCGTCGCGGGTGGTGGTGATGGGCGCCCGGCCCGGGAGGGTGATCGCCGATGTGCCCATCGACGGCCCGCTAGAGCGGGACGAGGCCTACCGCACCTCCCCGGCCTTCATCGCGCAGTGCGCCCACCTGTCCCGGCTGCTGGCCCAGGCCAACGGCGAACCTGCTTGAGCGCCCAACTTCAGAGCACAACCTGAGAGCCCTGACATGAGTCGACCTTCTACTCCCTGGCTACACAACCCCACGGTGCTGCGCATCGCTTCGCCGCTGCTGGTCGGCGCCGTGCTGCTGGGCCTCTGGCAGCTGGCCTGCATTGCCTGGCAAGTGCCGGTTTACCTGATGCCATCACCGGCCGACATTGGCCGCACGCTTATCACAGACGGCCCGATGCTGCTCGGGGCGCTGTGGATGACCCTGAAGATCACCTTCCTCTCGTTTGCCCTCGCAGTCGTCATCGGCACCCTGGCCGCATTCGTGTTCGTGCAGAGCCGGCTGGTGGAAGCCAGCCTGTTCCCCTACGCGATATTGCTGCAGGTGACGCCCGTGGTGGCGATCGCACCGCTGATCATCATCTGGTGCAGCGACACCACCCTGGCGCTGGTGATCTGCGCCACCCTGGTCGCGGTATTTCCGATCATCGCCAACACCGTGCTGGGCCTGCGCAGCGTCAACCCGGGGCTGCTCAACCTGTTCCGCCTCAATCGCGCAAGCCGCTGGCAGGTGCTGCTGCGCCTGCGTATTCCCAGTGCCTTGCCGTGCTTCTTCGCCGGCCTGCGGATCGCCAGTGGCCTGGCATTGATCGGCGCCGTGGTGGCCGAGTTCGTGGCCGGCACCGGGGGCACCGGCGCCGGGCTGGCGTACCAGATCCTGCAAGCGGGCTTTCAGCTCAACATTCCGCGGCTGTTCGCCGCCCTGGTGCTGATCGCCCTGACCGGCGTCGCATTGTTCAGCCTGATGGCCCTGCTGGCACGCTTGAGCCTGCGCCACTGGCACGAAAGTGAACTGGGTTAAGCCCTTGGAGCTCCGTATGAAGCATTCAGACAGCTGGCTGATCCGCAACGCCAATGCCATCCTCACCGGCCTGCGCGGGGCAGCCGCCCGCCATGCCGGGCCGGACATCCGTATCAGCCACGGGCGCATCGCTGCCCTCGGTGCCCTGCAACCGCTGGCGGGTGAGCAGGTGCTCGATGCCACCGACTGCGTGGTCTACCCAGGCTGGGTGAATACCCACCATCATCTGTTCCAGTCGCTGCTCAAGGGGATCCCGGCGGGCATCGATCAAAGCCTTGGGGCGTGGTTGGGCGCGGTACCCTATCGCTACCGTGGCCTGTTCGATGAGCACAGTTTCCGCCTGGCCGCGCGTATCGGCCTGGTAGAGCTTGCCCGCTCCGGTTGCAGCACGGTCGCCGACCACCATTACCTGTACCTGCCAGGCATGGCCTTCGACAGCGCGCAGATTCTGTTCGAGGAGGCAGAACGGCTGGGCCTGCGCTTCGTGCTGTGCCGGGGCGGCGCAACCCAGGTGCGCCAAGCCGAAGGCGCCGCCAGTGCCGGCCCAGAAACCCTCGAACAGTACCTTGATGACGTTGGGCGGCTGGTGCGCAGTTACCACGACCCCGCCCCCGACGCCTGGCGCCGGGTGGTGATGGCGCCCACCAGCCCGCCTTACTCGATGCCGCCAGAGCACCTGCGCGAAACCGCCCGCGCCGCACGCAAGCTGGGCATCCGCCTGCACAGCCACCTGAGCGAAACGGTGGAGTACCAGAACGAGGTGCAACGCCGCTACAACCTGTCACCCGTGACGTTCTGCGCGGAGCACGAGTGGCTCGGCGCAGACGTGTGGTTCGCCCATCTGGTCAAGCTCAGCCCCGAGGAAATCCGGCTACTGGGCGCTACCGGTACCGGCATTGCCCACTGCCCGCAGAGCAACGGGCGCTTGGGCAGCGGTATTGCCGATATCCTGGCCATGGAAGCGGCAGGCATGCCGATTTCGATCGGTGTGGACGGCGCTGCCTCCAACGAAGCCTGCGACATGATCAGCGAAACCCACGCCGCCTGGCTGATGCAAAGGGCCAAGGCTGGCGAGCGGGCTTTGCCCGCCTATGCAGGCGGCGAGCTGGAAGGCGGCGCCCATGCCGCCAGCGTGGAAGACGTGGTGCGTTGGGGAACCGCCGGTGGCGCGCAGGTGCTGGGGCTGAACGCGCTTGGCACGCTGGAGGTTGGCATGGCAGCGGACCTGGCAGTTTACCGCCTGGACCAGCCCCGCTACTTCGGCTTGCACGACCCGGGAATTGCGCCCGTCGTGGGCGGTGGCCGGCCGACCTTGCGCGCCTTGTTGGTAGGTGGGCGCCTGAGCGTGGACAACGACACGATCCCTGGCCTGGACCTCGCCGAGCTGGGTAGCCAGGCCCGTGAAGCCGTGCTGCGCCTGCAGCGGGCTGCGGGGGTGCGCGCATGAGCTGGACCTCGTTGCAGGTACGCGCCTTGCGCCTGGAAGCTGACGACGTGCTGGGTGTCGAACTCGGCACTCCGGGCGGCGCACCGCTGCCGCTGAGCTGGGCGGCCGGCGCCCATGTCGACCTGCGCCTGGGCAACGGCCTGGTCCGCCAATACTCCGTGGTCAGCCTGCCCGAAGAGGGCCATCTGTACCTGGGCATCAAGCGTGAGCCTGCCTCGCGCGGCGGTTCACAGTGGTTGCACGAGCACCTGCGTCTGGGCGCACGGATCGAGGTCGGCACCCCGCGCAACCTGTTTGCCCTGCAACCGGGGGCGGGCCCAGTGACATTGCTGGCGGCCGGGATCGGCATCACGCCCCTGCTGCCGATGTACCGCCAATGCCTGGCGCAAGGGCGCGCGGTGCGCCTGCTGTATTTCACCAAGGACGCGCGACAGCTGCCGCTGATCCAGCGCCAGAACCTGCCGATCGAAGTATTCAGCGGCTTGCGCGCCGCGCAGGTCAGGCAAGCCTTGAGCGGGCTTTTGCCCGTTTGGCAGCCCCAAGCCAGCCTGTATTGCTGTGGGCCCGCAGGGTTCATGGACAGTGTGGAGCAGGCCGCTTTCGCCCATGGCTGGCCAGCGTCGGCCTTGTACCGCGAGCACTTCAAGCCTGCCGAACCTGCAGCCCAGGCCGACTCCAGCTGCACACTGGTGTTGCAGCGCAGCGGGCGTGAGGTCCAGGTGCAAGCCGGCGAAAGCCTGCTGCAGGCCGCTGCGCGGGTCGGGGTGGACCTGCCCATCTCGTGCGGGATGGGCATTTGCGGTGCGTGCATGTGCCGGGTTATCGAGGGCGAGCCAGAGCACCGTGACGAGTGCCTGACAGAAGTTCAACGCAGCAGCGGCGAATGGATCACGCCGTGCGTCTCGGCGTCGCGCAGTGCGCGCCTGGTGCTGGACGCCTGAAAGCAGGCACGCTCTAAGGGCATCGAAGCACGCCTTGAATCGCTGAAACCACCTGCAGCGTAGCGTCTTCGATCGTCCCTTCATTGCGGCACAACAGCCAGCCGTTCTCTGCGACGGCTCGCTCGAAGGCCTGGGTACAGGCCACATGCTCTTCGAACCTGTGCATCACCGTGCTGCTCAACCCGCGCGTGCGTGCCGTCGCCCTCGCCCATGAAATATCCGGGGCGGTGACGACCCCCACACTCAGGTCGGGTACACGCACATTACTGGCGATGTTCAGGCGCAAGATCTCAGGGAACGGGATCAGCCGGCGAAACGCGGCTTCCGACGGGTACCAGCGGTCGATCAGGATGATGCTGCCCGGCGGTTGTCTGGGCAGCACCTGCTGGGATATCCAGGCACGGCTCTGGGCAAAGCGCTCACAAACCGCCAGCTCAAGGTCCGGGCTGGGGCTTCTGACGAACTGGTTGACCAGGGCCATGGTTTGCGCCCTGAAGGGATCGCTCTTGCGCTCACAGATACGGATGACTTTCAGGCCGTCAGCACGCAGTGCCTGGGTAACAGCCTCCAACAGTGTGGTTTTGCCGGTGCCCTTGGGCCCGTCCATGGAAACGAAAAGCGAACGGCTCATGCTGCAAACAACGATCGGGAGGCGGGTTTTGCACGGTACATCCTGGATCCTTCATGAAAGACATCGATGAACAGTCTACAGCGTGCAGGCCCCTCACATCAGGCAATAGAACTCGCTGACCTGCGCCACGACCTGCCCCTGGGCATTGTACAGCCGCGCCTCAGGCGTCAACGCCATGGACCGCGCCTCGAGCACATAACGCTGGCCTGCTTCGAAATCCGCATAATGGATGGTCAGGTAGCATTGGCGTACGGTGGTGCCCCCCATCATGCTCATGCCCCCACCGCCGTTCGCTTCATAGTCGAACCTGACCATCAGCTCATGGCTGCCGGGGCTCACCTGAAAAAAGCGGCCGTCGCGCAGGCGCTGGTTATCCAGGCGCTCAGCCATCAGCACCCTGTCATTGGGGAAGGGCATCGAAAAATCGACCCAGGCCATCTGCGGGCTGGCCGCTGGCATGGGTGCCTGACAACCAGCACTTGCAGTGATGATGAGCAGCAATGGCAGCCTGCGCATGATAAATGCCTCGAAATTGGCTCAACGCCCCTGCGCCAAGCCCGACATTCGCACGGGCAAGCCCAAGGCCTGTACTGCCATCGTCTGACGGTGTCAGTGCAAGCCTGTAGGTTGCAGGCAGCGGGTTATTTGGCCTTGGCCTTCATCTGCATATAGTACTGATGGACGTCGGATGCCCAGCTGTCCAGCACTTTCTTGGCATCCGAGGCCTGCATGACCTGGCTGCTGTTGTCCAGTTGCTGCCCAGCCCCCTTGCGCACCCCTTGAGCGATGACCTTGTTGGTCTGTGCGTCAATGAACGCCACCTCCGTGGCAATGGTCGTATCCTGGTCGCGAATACCGGTAGCGGCGCTGACCCCCGCCGCCACGAGGGCGATCGGAATCACTTCGTAAGGCCGCAAACCCTTGGTCTTGCTGCTTACCCCGGTGATGGCCGGCCGGACGACAATGGTCCCCGGACCAGGTGAAGTGGCCAGCGGCAATGATTTGCCCAGTTCACGTTTAAGCGCCGTGTCGTAGTAGTTGGTGATGCCTTGCAGCGTACTCTGTGGGATTTTTTCGGTCGGTTGCGGCTTGGGGTACAGCTGGCTAGGTTCCACATAGAACGAGGTGTACTTGTTGATATCAAGCTGGGGATCGATCCAGCGCATCACCGGTGCGCCTGTAGGTGATTCCGCTTCCTTCAAGCGACTGTAGTCCTTGAGAAAACCGGAATATTCATCCGGCTGGGTCAAGTTGCTGGAACACCCCACAAGCGTAAGCGAAGCGATACACAGCGTACTTGCCAAAAACGCTAATCTCATTCTCTAAACTCCTGTATCGCCGCGCGAGCGCAAGCTGTGACAGACATGAAAATGTAACGTGGCAGTGGCCACTTCCTACCACTGATGCAGTGCAATCTAGCAAGGGTAGTTATAGACCTAGCTGAATGAACTGGCCGACAGATTTACCGATTGTTCGCTGGGCATTTGCCTAATAGCGGAGCGCTTCTATATTCACAAAGGCCTGACTTCCAGTTGACCAGAGCGTCATGATGCCCCCACCAGAGCAATTGATCATCTGCGAGCACTGCGACTGTGTGTATGAGAAAGCGTTGCTCGCCAAGCATCAGAAGACCTTATGTTCACGCTGTGGCGGTGTGCTGCAGCGGCACAACGGCCTGACAGTGGAGCAACGCCTGGCGCTCACGCTCACGGCGGCAGTGCTTTGGCTGTTCGCCAACTTCTACCCAGTGATGAGCATCAGCCTGAAGGGGCTGAAGAACAGCGCCACGTTGTGGGATTCGGTATTGGCACTGAGCCAGGGGCCGATCACCTTCATGGCGATGGTCGCAGCCATCTCGATCATCATCGCCCCGGCTTTCCAACTGCTTTTGCTCATCTGGGTCCTGGGTTACGCCCTCACCGCCCGCCGCTCACCGGCCTTCAAGCTGTGCATGCGCTGGCTGGAAACGCTGCGCCCATGGAGCATGCTCGAAGTATGCCTGCTGGGCGCGATGGTGGCCGTGTTCAAGCTCGCCGGCATGCTTGATGTGCTACCGGGTATCGGCCTGCTAGCACTGGCCGCACTGAGCCTGCTGATGATCCGCATTGCCGGGCGTGACATTCGCGACCTGTGGGACATGTCATGAACCGGCCGCCAACCGCTACCGAGCTCAACCTGTGCCTGTGCCACAGTTGCGGGCTGGCCTGCGACATGCGCGACGAACCGCATCAGTGCCCACGCTGCGATGCCCCGTTGCATCGGCGCAAGACCAACTCCCTGGGCCGTACCTGGGCCTACCTGTTTGCTGCGCTGGCCTTCTACATACCGGCCAACGTGCTGCCGGTGATGAACACCACAATGCTTGGCAGCGGCGCCGACAGCACCATCATGAGTGGTGTAATCGAGTTCTGGGGGCACGGCGCGTGGGACATCGCGCTGATCATCTTCATCGCCAGCATCGCCGTGCCAGGTGTGAAGTTCATGGCATTGACGATGCTGTTGATTACAGTCCAGCGTGGCAGCACCTGGGCGCAACAGCAGCGCTCGAAGCTCTTCCGCTTCGTTGAACTGATCGGCTATTGGTCGATGCTCGATGTGCTGGTAGTCGCTCTGGTTGCGGCGCTGGTGAAGTTCCAAGCCTTGGGCGACATCGAGCCGCGCCCAGGCATTCTGTTCTTTGGCCTGGTGGTGGTGTTCACCATGCTTTCAGCGATGAGTTTCGACCCCCGCCTGATCTGGGACACGCCACCTGACAAGGAGCTCATGGATGAACCCATCCAGCAATGACAGCCCATCCGTTCCAGGCCCGGCCCCCGTCATGACCCGGCGTTTGAGCTTCTCTTTGGTGTGGGTTGTGCCAATCGTGGCGGTTCTGGTCGGCCTCTCGCTGGTGGTGCATAACCTCATGCAGGAAGGGCCGACCATCACCCTTACCTTCAAGACTGGCGCAGGGCTTGCGGCCAACAAGACCGAAGTACGCTACCGCAACGTTGTGATTGGCCATGTTACCGAGGTGGCCCTGAGCAGTGACCAGAAGAACGTCAATGCTACCGTCAAGCTCGATAAAGAGGCTGAGGGCTTCACCCGTGAGGACTCCAAGTTCTGGGTGGTCCGCCCACGCATCGGTGCAGGTGGCGTGTCGGGCATAGACACCTTGCTCTCAGGCGACTATATCGGTGCCGATATCGGCCAGTCGAACAGCCGTGTAAAACACTTTACCGGCCTTGAAAATCCCCCGCCCATCACCTACGGCGAGCCCGGCAAGCATTTCACCCTGCACACACAGGACCTGGGCTCGCTGGACATCGGCTCCCCGGTGTATTTCCGCAAGATCCCGGTCGGCCAGGTGGTCGCCTACGCCCTGGACAAGGATGGCAAAGGGGTTGATGTAGAGGTCTTCGTCCACGCGCCCAACGATGCCTTCGTGACTGCCAACACCCGCTTCTGGAACGCAAGTGGCATTGACGTAGAGGTCGGCGCCAATGGCTTCGCGCTCAAGACCGAATCGCTGTCTTCCATTCTGGTCGGCGGCATCGCCTTCCGTGCACCGGACTTCAACCCCAACGACACCGTCGCCAGCGAAGACCAGCGCTTCGAGCTGTTCGCCGACCAGAACAGTGCGCTGGCACCGCCTGCCGGCAAGGCGCAGTACCTGGCACTGCGTTTCGACCAGGCGATGCGCGGCCTGAAAGTGGATGCGCCTGTGGAGTTTCTGGGCGTGGAGATTGGCCGTGTCGTGTCGGTCAACCTGGACTTCGATGAGAAACAGCGCAGTTTCCCGGTCAATGTCGGCATCGTGATCTACCCCCAGCGCCTGGGCCGGGCGCACGAGAAGATGCTCAAGGCCCTGCAGCACGATCCCAATGACGAAGCGTCCGCGGCCAAACTGATAGGGACGTTCATCGACAACGGCCTGCGAGCCCAGGCACGCAGTGGCAACCTGCTAACGGGCCAGCTGTACATTGCCTTGGACTTCTTCCCCAAAGCTGAGAAAGTGGCGTTCGACCCGACTGCCCGACCAGTGATGATCCCTACCGTTCCAGGCAGCCTGGAGCTGCTGCAGGAGCAGTTGCAGACCATGGTCGACAAGGTCAACCGGCTGCCACTGGAACGTATCGCCAGCAACCTGGACGCCAACCTGGTCGAGCTGCGCAAGAGCCTGACACAGTTCAATGGCAAGACATTGCCAGGGGTACAGAGCACCTTGGCCGAAGTCAGCACTACCCTCAAATCGGCCAACTCGACCCTGGCAGAAGATTCCCCGCAACGGGAGCAACTGACGCAAACCCTCGACGAGCTCGGCCGCATGTCGCGCTCGCTGCGCGAACTTGCCGACTACCTGGGCCGCAATCCCGAGTCGCTGATCCGTGGCCGCCCCGACAACGCCGCGCCAATGGACCTGCAAGGGCCGCCACGCAAATGACCACAGGAGTGTTGAGCATGACCCCGTTGCCAAGGATTACCCTGCTGGTCGCGCTGATGGCATTGGGCGCCTGCCGCAGTGACCCTATCCAGTTCCACACCCTGACGCCGGCACAGCCGGCACCCTCCTTTCACACGGCCCCGGACGAGATCCTCATCGAAGGTGTCAGCGTACCGCCGCAGGTTGACCGGCCCCAACTGGTCATCCGTCAAGGCGACAGCAGCCTGGCCATTCTGGAAACCCAATGGTGGGGCGCTACCCTGGTGGATGAGTTGCGCAGCGCCCTGGTCGACCAGCTGAGCAATACACGTCCTGCGCGAAAGCTGTCACTGCGGGTGGATGTGCAACGCTTTGATTCGGTGCCCGGGCAGTATGCCCTGCTGGACGCACGATGGCGCTTGCGAGCACGAGACGCCAATACCCAGCTGAGCTGCCGCAGCACCCTGCAGACGGTGGCCGGCAGCAGCATTGATGACGTGGTGATCGCCCAGCAAGCCAACGTCAAGCGCCTGGTGGCACTGATCAGCCAGGCTGCTTCGTCGACGAACAGCACTTGCCCTGTCGAGCGCTGATCAGCGGCCTTGCAATAGCATCGTCCAACAGTTATCGGCTTGAGTGTCTAAGCAGCGCATTGACGTTCAGGGTCAGCGCTTCAAGTGAAAACGGTTTGGTAAGCACTGCCGTATGCGCTTCCATCGGGGCCTCGTCCAGGACGTGCGGCTGCGCATACCCGGTCATGAACAACACCGGCAACCCAGGCCTGCAAAGGCGCGCCGTCTTCGTCATCTGCCGGCCGTCAATCCCACCTGGCAGGCCTATATCCGTCACCAACAGATCGATGCGGGTATCCGAGCGCAGCAGTTGCAGGCCCGCCAGGCTGTCAGCAGCTTCAATCACCACGTAACCACAGCTGCCCAGGGTTTCGCTTACAAACATCCGTACCGAGGGCTCATCGTCGACCACCAATACCGTCGCACCGGAAAGCGCAGGTGGTGCCTTGACCGGAGTGCGCAAAGGCTCATCTCGGTCAACTCGGGCGGCTTGGCTGGGCAACTGAAGGTATACGCGGGTGCCTGCGCCCTCCTGCGATTCTATCTTCACCTGCCCCCCTGACTGTTTGGCGAACCCGTAGATCATCGACAAGCCCAGCCCGGTGCCTGCGCCAACCGGCTTTGTCGTGAAAAAGGGCTCGAATACGCGGCTAAGTGTTTCGGCATTCATCCCGATGCCATTGTCAGCCACGCAAACCGTCAAATACGTTCCGGGGGGCAGCTCCGGATCCAGGCCCGGCCCTGGCTGCAGCGCCTGGTTGAACGTACTGACAGATATCTCAGCGCCGCCGGCGTCACGGCTATTGATACATAAATTGAGCAGCGCATTTTCGACCTGCGCCGGATCGACCAAGCACGTGCTGGCCTTCGCATCGAGCTGCACCCGCAGGTTGATCGAAGGGCCGACCGTCCGACGAATCAGCTCTTCCATGTCGCTGATCAAGGTATTCACGTCAGTATGCTCAGGCAGCAACGTCTGGCGACGAGAGAAGGCCAGCAACCTGTGCGTGAGCGAGGCAGCGCGCTGCGCCGCCCCCTGCGCCACCGACAAGTACCGCTCCACGTCCGCGACATGCCCCTGCTTCAGGCGCAGCCTGATCAAGTCCAGGCTGCCGGTGATACCCGCCAGCAGGTTGTTGAAGTCGTGGGCAATCCCCCCGGTCAGCTGGCCGACCGCTTCCATTTTCTGTGACTGACGAAGCGCCGCCTGAGCCGCTTCACGCTCGGCAACGGCTTGCTCAATGCGAGCTTCCAGCGTGCGGTTAAGCTCAAGCAACTTGGATTCAGCATTTTTCCGGGCCGTTACATCGATAGAGGACCCGATCAGCCCCATGACTTCTCCGGTGTCGCTCAACAGCGGGGCCTTGATGGAAAGCCAGTAAGTCGCCGAGCCATCGGGCATGTCGACCCGCTCCTCGATCTGCTCGGCCACACCACCGTGCATGATGCGCTGATCTGTTTCCATCACCTGGCGAGCCTGGGCTTTGTCCTCCAGGAACTCGATATCGGTCTTTCCCAGGTAGAACTCCGGCGGCTTGCCGATCAGTCGCGTGGCACCATGATTGGCCACCAGCATGCGTCCTGCCAGGTCCTTGGCATAGACAACTCCTGGCACTGCTGCCGTGAATGTTCGCAGCAGGGCCGACATCCTGTCGCGCTCAGCCTCTGCCGAGCGGCGCGATTCGATATCCATGAGTATGCCAGGGAACCGCACAGCCACACCTTGCGGGTCGAGCTGTGCACGGCCATTGGCCTCGACCCATCGATAGTCGCCATCATCGTGTCTAACCCGGTATTCGCACCTGAATGCACCACCGCGGCCCATCACTTGCTGGATGTCGGCCCAGACCCGCTCACGATCGTGCGGGTGTATCGAGGCAAACGCTTCTTCAATCGGGATGCCTGCCATGCACCTGTCGGCGGGCAGCCCGAAGGACCGGGAGAAGCGTTCATCGGCTGTGACCTGGTTATTGGGGATATCCCATAACCAGGTGCCGATGATCGCGCCAGCATCGAGCGCCAGCTGCAATCGCTCTGCAGTATTGGTTGGAAACGCATGTTCCTGGCTCTGCGCTGCAGATGCGCCAGTAGGGCTGTAAATGCCAGGACTTTCGCGATCCATAACCTGTCTCTTAATGGCAACTGTCGGCCATGGTCGCATAACTGCGCCAAGCGCCGGAAGGCTCACCATGCTTAGGCTCAAGATTAAGCTGCGATTAAGTCTGGCACCTTAACCTGTCCCCAGCAAAGGCGCTTTCGCCCGCCTTTTTGGGCTTACAAGGAGTTCTGCCATGACCCATGCACTGGATATGAAATGGAAATGCCTGGCCAGGACGGTGACATACGTCGGATGGTCGCTGCTCTGGTTATTGCTGTGGGACGTGGTCGTTACCCTTGATGCCATGCTGGTCACAGGCTACGGCTTTGAGCTTCCCCTGATGCCCCTGACGCTCTTGTGCTCCGCGCTGGTGGTGCTCATCAGCTTTCGCAACTCCAGTGCGTACAATCGCTGGTGGGAGGCCAGGACACTGTGGGGGTCGATGGTCAACAGCTCCCGCAGCCTGGGCCGGCAAGTGCTGACGCTCATCGACGATACCCATGGCCTCAACCCGGTCAAAGCCCAACTCATGCGGCGGCATGTGGCTTACCTGCATGCTTTGCGCATGCACCTGGGCGGCGACAAGAACCCTGAAGCGCTGGCCTCGTTGCTCACTGAAAGTGAGCGGGCCCGCCTGGCGGAAACCAGCAATTTGCCCAACGACATTCTTAGCGGTTCGGCAGAACTGATCACGCGCGAGTTCAGCGAAGGCCGGCTGGACAGCATCAGGCTGGCGCGCATCGAGTCGACGCTGGTAGACCTTTCAAACTGGCAAGGTGGCATGGAGCGTATCGCCAATACACCGCTGCCCTACCCTTATGTGTATTTCCCAAGGCTGTTTGGCACGCTGTTCTGCATCATCATGCCGCTGAGCCTCGTCCCCTCCCTGGGCTGGTTCACACCGGTGGTGTCGACGGTCGTGGGCTGCATGCTGCTGGCCATGGAGCGCATCGGCACGGACCTTCAGGCGCCTTTCGGCAACAGCCAGCACCGCATCCGCACCGAAGACTTTTGCCGCAATATCGAAAGCAACCTCAAGTCGATGTTCAACTCGCCAGAACGAGGGGTGCTGTCGGTATGCGGTGAGCTTACGCCAGCACTCAAGAGGCTTTGACCGCGCTGATCGAAACATGCAGGCATCGCCGGATTTTCACTGGAAAAGTGAAAGTCTTATCTCACTCCCCCTGTTTTTGACTTAACGCAATGCAGGTAGCCTGACCAGCACTCCCCCCTTATAGAGGTAATGGCAATGAAGGCCATTGTATTCAACCAGCCCGGCTTGCCCATTGAAGACCCGCAATCGCTGTATGAGGCAGACCTGCCCAAGCCAACCCCGGGTGCCCGCGATCTGTTGGTCGAAATCAAGGCCATTGCGGTCAACCCGGTCGATACCAAAGTGCGCGCATCACGCAGCGCAGAGCAACCCCAGGTGCTGGGCTGGGATGCTGTAGGTATCGTGCGCGAGGTCGGCAACGCAGTGACACTGTTCCAGCCCGGCGACGAGGTGTTCTACGCCGGCGCCATCGACCGCCCTGGCAGCTACAGCGAGTATCACCTGGTGGATGAACGCATTGTCGGGCACAAACCCCGCAGCCTGGACAATGCCAGCGCAGCGGCGTTGCCCCTGACGTCCATCACCGCCTGGGAACTGCTGTTCGACCGGTTGGGCGTCGAGCAGTACGGTGGCAAGGGGCAAAGCCTGCTGATAATTGGCGCCGGTGGCGGCGTCGGCTCGATCCTGGTGCAACTGGCCAGGCAGCTCACCCAACTGACCGTAATCGGCACGGCCTCCCGCCCGCAAACCCAGCAATGGGTCAGCGAACTGGGCGCCCATCATGTCATCGATCACACGGTTCCGATTCCACAACAACTGGCGGAACTCAAGCTGGAGCCAGTGGATTACGTGATCAGCCTGACGCACACCGATACTTACCTGGCGCAACTGGTGGAAGTGCTTCGGCCGCAAGGCAAGCTCGCGCTGATCGATGACCCCGTACAACTGGACGTCGTGCCGCTCAAACGCAAGTCATTGTCCCTGCACTGGGAGCTGATGTTCACGCGTTCGCTGTACACGACCGAAGACATGATCAAGCAGCATCAATTGCTCGAGCGCGTATCGGCCCTGGTCGACGAGGGTGTGCTCAAAACCACCGTAGGCGAGCACTTCGGCGCAATAAACGCTGACAACCTCAGGCGCGCCCATGCCCTGCTCGAAAGCGGTAAGGCCCGCGGCAAGGTCGTGCTGGAAGGTTTCTGAACCAAAGGTTCATGGCAAAACTGCAGCACCCGGTGATGATGTGCATCGGCGTGTTGGCCACCCGGATACCGGATCACATGGGAGCATCACTGCTGTGCCCCGAAGGCGCTCGTTCTGCCAAAGCAGGCGCAAGGAGTGCCACAGCAGCCAAGCCAGGCTGCATCCTTGAGCCTTGGGCGGTATGGTACGGGGCATTGCGCAACCCAACTGCCAAGGAGGTGGCCATGGCGCTGTTCTGTAGGTTGAGTTTGTTGACCCTGCTCGCTGGCATGCTGCTGGGTGACATCGTGATCGCCACGGTAGGCCTGGTCGGCGTGTGCGCAGCTGCCGTATACCTCGACATCCGCCAGGATGCACACAATGATGCGCCCAACGAACCGGACTTTCTGGCATAGGTAGGCCCGCCCCGGCGTCCTTGGCTCAAGCCTGAGCATTCACGCCAATGCACCGCTGCCCGATGATGGCAATTTGGGCGATAGCTCGCGAAACCTCTGCGACGCCAAGGTGACTAAGCCATAGGCGCAGGCTAGACTCGCCCATGAAAGCGACTGTGAACACTGCGTTTACCTGAACATGCTCGGCGGTCACACAGGCAGCCGGCCTTTGCACTGCCGGCGGGAACCCATGACCTTGCAACCTGACGTCAATTTGACCAATTGTGATCGCGAACCGATCCAGATACCGGGCAGCATTCAGCCACACGGCTGTCTGCTCGCTTGCGACGCCTCTGCCAGCCTGGTCCTGCGCCACTCCTTAAATACCTCCCAAATGCTTAGCGTGACCGGCGGCGTCAATGGTCAGAGACTTGAGGCGATCATCGGAATCGAGGCTGCCCACACGGTTCGCAACTCCCTGGCACGTGTGAAGGAAGCTTCCCGGCCAGCGCTGTCATTCGGCGTGCCGCTGGCTTCAGGCCAGGCGTTCGATGTGTCTGCCCACCTGTTCAAGGGTACTGTCATCCTCGAATTCGAGCCCGCCAGCCAGAGCATCGCCGAACCGATCGAACTGGTGCGCACGGTCATCGCCCAGTTGCGCGAGATCGACCGCTCCGACAGGCTTGTGGCCGATACCGCCAAGCGTGTTCGTGCACTGCTGGGTTACGACCGCGTGATGATCTATCAGCTCGGCGCCGACGGCGCTGGCAAGGTTGTAGCCGAAGCCCGGCGTAGCGGGCTTGAAAGCTTTCTGGGGCAGTACTTTCCGGCATCGGATATTCCCCAGCAGGCCCGTGCGCTGTATGTGCGCAACCCTGTGAGGGTGATTGCCGACGCCAACTTCAAAACCGTGCCGCTCGAGCCGGTGCTGGATTTGTCTGGCGAGCCGCTCGACCTGTCCTACGCGCACCTGCGCAGCGTTTCGCCGATTCACTGCGAATACCTGAACAACATGGGCGTGGGCGCATCCATGTCCATTTCAGTGATCGTCGACGGTGCCCTTTGGGGGCTGATCGCCTGCCACCATTACGCACCACGCACGCTGAGCATGGGCCAACGGGTCGCCGCAGAAATGTTCGGCGAGTTCTTTTCCCTGCATATCCAGACACTGCAGGCCAGGCAAACCCTGGAGGCCGCCGCCCACGCCCGGCAGGTGCTCAACAACCTGCTGCACGATGCCCACCGCACAACGGACATCGATGAACTGCTGCGCGCTCGCTTGAGCGACTTCCAGGCCCTCATCCCCTGCGATGGCATTGGCATGTCGTTGCAAGGCCAATGGACCGTGGCCGGGCTGACGCCGCCAAGGCAGGCGGTGCCCGGGCTGCTCAGCTTCGCCGAGGGTGTTGCCGAGGGCCGCACCTGGGCGTCGAACTGCCTGTCGCTGGCGCACCCTGCAGCACAGGACTATGCCATGGAGGTCTCGGGGGTACTGATCATCCCGATGTCGCAGCACCCACGGGACTACCTCATGCTGTTTCGCAAGGAGGTGATCGAAACCCTGGATTGGGCCGGCGACCCCAACAAGACCTACGAGAGCGGGCCCCTGGGTGACCGCCTCACCCCCCGCAAGAGCTTCGCCGTGTGGAAGCAGACAGTCCACCACCACTGCCTGCCCTGGTCCGAGCAGGACCGTCAGTTTGGCGAAGCCATCCGCGCGGCGGTGGTCGAGGTCGCGCTGCACAACAGCGAGCTACTGGCCGATGAACGCTCCAAGGCGCAGGTTCGCCAACGCATGCTCAACGAGGAGCTCAACCACCGGGTGAAGAACATTCTTTCGCTCATCGGTGCGTTGGTGGCCCACCCCACCTCAGAACACCAGACCCTCAACGGCTATGTGGCGACGCTCAAGGGTCGGATCCAGGCGTTGTCCCTGGCACACGATCAGGTGGTCCGGGGTGACGGTGGTGGCCGTTTTGCCAACTTGCTGGAGGCCGAACTGTCGCCGTACCGCACCAGCGCCGATGCACTGGTACTCACCGGCCCCGCGCTGTTGCTCGATGCCCGCGCCTATTCGGTGATGGCTTTAGTGCTTCATGAGCTGGCGACCAACGCGGCAAAGTACGGGGCCCTGTCCAGGGCGGGCGGCAGGTTGTCTGTCGACTGGGTTGTCGACACGGGCGGGGCCTGTGACATCACGTGGCGCGAGAGCGGCGGGCCAACGGTACGGGCACCGACGCGCAGCGGCTTCGGCTCTGTTCTGATCGAACGAAGCGTCCCATTCGACCTCGGTGGCAGCAGCACCCTTGAATACAGGCCAGAGGGCCTGCAGGGGTTCTTCCGGATTCCGGCAAAGCACCTGACGCTGGTCGAAGAGCTCGCCAGCGATACCCCGGCGGTTGCACAGCAGCCACAGGTAGACTGCAGCAGCCTGGTCAGCGCGCGTGTGCTCATACTCGAAGACCAGTTGGTGATTGCGGTTGGCCTTGAGCAGATTCTGGCCGATGCACAGGTGCAGGATGTGCTTACCGCAAGCTCCGAAGCCGAAGCCCTGAAGCTGCTTGCCAGCCACACGCCGGATGTCGCAGTGCTGGACATCAACCTGGGTACCGGCACCTCCATTGCCGTGGCCGAAGCCCTCACAAGCCTGGGTATCCCCTTCCTGTTCGCCACCGGCTATGGCGACAGCCTGAACATCCCTGACCATTTGAAGCATGTGCCGGTGGTGCGCAAGCCCTACGACGCAGCCTCGATCCTGCACAACCTGGAAAACCTGCTGGCCTAGCGCGTCACCTGCGCGTGGGGACCGTGCGGCGGTCCCTGCACGGGCTCCCCCCAAAGGGTGATTTCGAGTGCCCCGCGAGTGTGGGAGCATTCCCACGTCCCACCTCAAGCTCTGCCCCTGATCCAACGCCATCAACAGTATCGAGCCTGCTCGCATATTGCGGCGTCCTGCATCCAGAACCAGGAGTCAGCAATGCATACAACAACAAATACAGCCCATCCGCCCCACCCTGCGTCGCACCCCACCGCTTCAGGCCGCTTCAGAAAATCCATGGGCATGACCGCGCTGGTGCTGTTCGGCCTCGCCTACATGGTCCCCCTGGCCGTCTTCACCACCTACGGGCTGGTCACCCAGATGACCAAAGGGCACCTGCCCACCGCCTACCTGCTGACCCTCGCCGCCATGTTGCTCACCGCCTACAGTTACGGCCGCATGGTCCAGGCGCACCCCTACTCCGGCTCGGTCTACACCTACACCCGCAAGGCTTTCGGCAGCCACTTCGGTTTCATCGCCGGCTGGACCCTGCTGCTCGACTACATCTTCCTGCCCTTGCTCAGCTACCTGCTGATCGGCATCTACATGTCCGAGTATTTCCCGTCGGTGCCTGCGTGGGTGTGGGTGCTGGGCTCAATCGCCCTGGTCACCTTCCTCAACCTGATCGGCATCGAGTCGATCACACGGGTCAACTGGATACTGGTGGTTGCGCAACTGGTGTTCATCGCCGTGTTCGTCGCGCTGTCGGTGCGCAACCTCAGCGAGCAGAGCGCGCCGGTGTCATTGCTGGCACCGTTCCATCATGAGGGCTTCAGCGTTCCGCTGGTCATGGCCGGCGCTGCGGTACTGTGCCTGTCTTTTCTGGGCTTCGACGCCGTGTCGACCATGGCCGAGGAAACCAGCGACCCGACCCGGCGTATCCCGCAGGCAATCATGGCAGTGTCGGTGATCGGTGGCCTGCTGTTTCTGCTGGTGTCGTATTGCGCCCAGATGGTCTTCCCCGATTGGGCCTCGTTCGCTGACCCGGACTCCGCCTCGGTGGATGTGATGCGCCATGTCGGTGGCGAACTGCTGGTGACCGGCTTTACCGCTACCTACGTGGCCGGCTGCTTCGCCTCAGCCATGGTGTCCCAGGCCAGCGTGTCCCGCGTGCTGTTCGCCATGGGCCGCGACGGCGCATTGCCGCGGGCCTTTGGCCGCCTGGTGACGAAAAAGCGCGTGCCGGCCACGGCGATCATGCTGGTCAGCACCCTGTCGCTGGTCGCTCTGTTCATCACCCTGGACACTGTCGCCAACATGATCAGCTTCGGCGCGCTGTTCGCCTTCTCGGCAGTCAACCTGGCGGTGCTCAAGCATTACCTTGTCGACCAAAAGCTGCGTGGCACACGCAACTGCCTGCTGTATGGCGCGCTGCCGGCGCTGGGTTTTATGAGCACACTGTGGCTGTGGAGCAGCCTGTCGAGCATGTCGTTCACCATCGGCCTGTGCTGGATGGCCGCAGGTTTCGTCTGCCTGCTGGGGCTGACCCGCGCGTTCCGGGTGAAACTGCCCGACCTGCAGATGACAGACTGATCCGGCAAGCCGTCATCCTCGACGCTCAGGGCGCGAATTGACTATGATCCCGACTTGAACGTTTCAGCATGTTTCAATAGGGACTCAAATGTCTGTTCAGGAAATACCGCCGGTCGCCCTCTCCAAAGGCGAAATCGGCAAGATGGAAGCCGCCATGGCCTTGGGCAGTTTTGCCATTGGCACCGGCGAATTCGCGATCATGGGGCTGATGCCGGACATCGCCGGCAACCTGCAATTGAGCGAACCGCAGGTAGGCCATGCGATCAGCGCTTACGCGCTGGGCGTGGTGGTGGGTGCGCCGGCGCTGGCCATTCTTGGCGCCAAGCTGCTGCGCAAGCACATGCTGCTTTTGTTGATGGCGCTGTATGCCGTGGGCAACCTGGCCACCGCCTTCGCTCCGTCGTTCGCAGGCCTGGTGGCCTTCCGCTTCATCAGCGGCCTGCCCCATGGGGCGTACTTCGGCATCGCCGCGGTGGTTGCCTCGAGCATGGTGC
Organism: Lelliottia jeotgali; assembly: GCF_977070485.1. Taxonomy (NCBI): domain Bacteria; kingdom Pseudomonadati; phylum Pseudomonadota; class Gammaproteobacteria; order Enterobacterales; family Enterobacteriaceae; genus Lelliottia; species Lelliottia jeotgali. The sequence continues at coordinate 37,482 of NZ_CDRVFO010000016.1, read as the reverse complement.
CGAGCAACCAGCGCGCCGGTGCCGTGGCCCGGGTAATGATGGGCCTCACACTGGCCATGTTGCTGGGTAACCCCGTGGCGACATTGCTGGGGCAGTACTTTGGCTGGCGCTCGGCGTTTTTGCTGGTAGGCCTGATCGCTGTGTGCACCATCGCGCTGGTCTGGCAGTACGTGCCGCAGCGTCGCGATGAAGCACGCAGTGACCCACGCAAGGAGCTTAAAGCCTTCACCTTACCGCAAGTGTGGATGGCGCTGGCCATCGCCTCGATCGGTTTTGCCGGCATGTTCTGTGTGTTCAGCTACCTCGCGCCGACCATGCTAGAGGTGACTCAGGTCGCCCCCCAGTGGATCCCCTTCGGCCTGGCCGCATTCGGTATCGGCGGCATCATCGGCAACATTGCCGGCGGCAAGCTGTTCGACCGGCTGCAATTCCGCGCCGTGGGCATCGTACTGGTGTGGTCGACCGCCGTGCTGTTGTTCTTCACCTTCGCTGCCCATGCGCTGTGGACACTGCTGCTGGGCATCGGCCTGGTCGGCACCATGATCGCACTGGCCGCCCCCTTGCAGATCCGCCTGATGGACATTGCCCACGAAGCCCCGAGCCTGGCAGCAGCGTCCAACCATGCAGCCTTCAACCTGGCCAATGCCTTGGGGCCTTGGTTTGGCGGCATGGCCATCAGTGCCGGACTGGGCTGGACCAGCACCGGCTATATCGGTGCCGCTGCGGCGCTGGTAGGTCTGGGGATCTACGCGGTGGCACGGCGGATGAAGGGTGGCCAGTAGTCGCCTACTGCCTATCGAGCGCCGCACGAGCGGCGCTCGTTTTAGCCAGGCGTTACTCCCCCAAAACCACTAGACCTCATTCACCAGATTCGCCGGCCTCTGCCCCGCCAACGCGCTCAACAGGTTCTCTACCGCACAGCGCGCCATGGCCTCACGGGTTTCGTGGGTCGCCGAGCCGATGTGCGGCGTGGCCACCACGTTGTCCAGTTGCAACAGTGGTGAGCGGGCCGGCAACGGCTCCTGCACGAACACATCCAGCCCGGCGCCGCGGATGCGCTTGGCCTGCAACGCCGCAAGCAGTGCCTGTTCATCCACCACACGCCCGCGGGCAATGTTCACCAGGATCGCCTCGGGCTTCATCAGCGAAAGCTCCCTTGCGCCGATCAGGCCTTCGGTGCTGGCGCTCAAGGGCACCGTCAAACAGACAAAATCCGCCTCGCGCAGCAACTCGTCCAGGGTGCGATACCGGGCACCATAGCGGGCCTCCACCTCTGGTTTGGCCCGCGAACTGTGGTACAGCACGCGCATGCCGAACCCGGCCGCACCACGGCGGGCCAAGGCCTCACCAATGCGCCCCATGCCGACGATGCCCAAGGTCTTGCCATGCACGTCACTGCCAAAATGCGCCGGCCCAAGGTTGGCCTGCCAATGGCCGTCACGTACCCAGCCGGCCAGCTCCACCACCCGCCGGGCAGTGGCCAGGATCAAGGCAAAGCCGGTGTCGGCGGTGGTCTCGGTCAGCACATCAGGGGTGTTGGTCAGCATCACGCCACGGCGGGTCAGCTCGGCAACGTCGTAGTTGTCGACGCCAACCGACACACTGGCCACCACCTCAAGCTGTGGCGCCAGGTCCAGCAGGCTGCTGTCCAGCCGCAAACTGGCGCCCAGCAGGCCATGGGCACCGGGCAAGGCATCGCGCAGCCGGGCCAGGCCATCACTGCCGGAGGTATCCACCCAGGTCACCTCGACCTGCTGTTGCAGGCGCGCCAGCAGGGCCTCGGGCAGGCGCTTGTAAAGGACGATTCGCTTTTTCATAGCCGTTTCCTATTGGCTCATTGCCAGGCGCTGGCTGCGGGGCTTGGCCTGGCCTGAGGTTTGTGATGTTTTCAGCACAGCCGTGAGCGCCACTGCCGTCAGCAGCGCACCGCACATGAACAGGTACGAAGCGCCAGGGCCACCGGTGGCGCCGTTGAGATAGCCGACCAGCCACGAGCCGCCAAACGAACCCAGCGCGCCCATGCTGTTGATCAGGGCCATGGCTCCACCGGCCACGTTGCTGGGCAGGATCTCCGGCACGATGGCGAAGAACGGGCCATAGGGGGCGTACATGCAAGCCCCGGCGACCACCAGCAGCGCATAGGACGCCCAGAAATGCTCGGTGCCCAAGGCGTAGGAGCCATAGAAGGCCAGCGCGGCAATCAGCAAGGGTGGCCAGACGAAGCGCTTGCGCTTCTGCAGTTTGTCAGAGGCCCACGACACCCCGACCATGGCCACGACCGCTGCCAGGTAAGGCACCGAGGCCAGCCACCCGGCCTCGACAATGTCGACGTTCGCCGCCTGCTTGAGGATCGAGGGCAGCCACAGCACGAAACCGTACACCCCGATGCTCCAGCAGAAATACTGCAGCGACAGCACGATGACCTGCGGCGAGCGAAACGCCTCGCGGTAGTTCTTAACCGGTTTGATGCCTTGCTGTTCAGCGGCCAGTGCCTGTTCGAGCGCGGCTTTCTCCTGCTCGCTCAACCACGTCACCTGAGCTGGCCGGTCGTCCACCAGGCGCCACCAGACGAACGCCCAGAGCACCGCAGGCAGGCCCTCGATTATGAACATCCAGCGCCAGTCGAATGCTTGATCAGGTACCCCGAGACCACCGACATCCACAGGATGGTCACCGGGTTGCCCAGCATCAGGAAGGTATTGGCGCGCGAGCGTTCGGCGCGGGTGAACCAGTGGCACAGGTACACCAGCATCGCCGGCATCACCGCCGCCTCGACCACGCCGAGCAGGAAGCGGATGCCGATCAGCAGGTAGACATTGCTGACCATGCCGGTCAGGGTCGCCAGGCTGCCCCAGAGGATCAGGCTGACGAAAATCAGCTTTTTGACGCTGCGTTTTTGCGCGTAGATGGCACCAGGCACTTGGAAGAAGAAGTACCCGAGGAAAAACAGCGCCCCCAGCAGGGACGACAGCGCCGGGGTGATCTTCAGGTCATCGGCCATGCCCGAGGCGGCGGCGAAGCCGTAGTTGGCACGGTCGAGGTAGGCCAGGCTGTAAGTGACGAAGACGATCGGGATGATGTACCACCAACGGCGTGGGGCGAGGCTTGTCGATTGCATGATGCGGCTCCTGAGCTTGTTGTTTTTGTAGCAACCGGCCGGCGTACCGGCGATCAAAGTTTCAGGCACTCTTGAGTAACGCGTACGCTTCCAGCTCCCGGCGCAGTGGCAAGCCTTCCATGTCGCCGCGCGATTGCACGGCGCGGCTGCCGCACCAGTTGCCGCGAGCCACCGCCTCAGCAAGCGGGCGGCCTTCGAGCAGGCCGCTGACCACGCCAACGGCAAAGGCGTCGCCGGCACCGACGGTGTCCACCACCCTGGCCACCGGCACAGGGGCGACCTGCCCTTGGCACTGGGCATTGCGGTAGTAGGCACCCTCACCGCCCAGCTTGATGACTACGTGCTCGACACCACGGTCGAGGTAGAACGCGGCGATGTCCGCCGGGGTTTGCAGGCCGGTCAACAGCCGCCCTTCCTCGAGCCCTGGCAGCAGCCAGGGCGCCTTTACCGCCAGCGCATTGACCTCACGGACCATGCTCGCGCAGTCAGGCCACAGCGACGGGCGCAGGTTGGGGTCGAAGGAAATGCTGCGCCCCTCACTGCGCATGCGCTCGACCAGTTCATGGGCCAGCACCCTGCAGCCGGCCGACAGCGCCAGCGGAATACCGGTGGCGTGCAGGTGGCGGGCCTGCAGCAACGCCGGGCTGAGCTGCGCCAGCGATAGGTGGCTGGCCGCAGAGTTGCGGCGAAAATACTCCACCACCGGGTCGCTGCCATCGTCGCTACGGCCCTTGAGCTGGAAGCCTGTCGGGTGGTGGTCATCGACCTCCACGTGGCTGCAGTCCAGGCCCTCTTGCTGCAGGGTGTCGAGCACGAAGCGGCCCAACGAGTCGTTGCCCACCCGGCTCAGCCAGCGCACCCGAAAACCCAACCGGGCCAGGCCGATGGCCACATTGCTGTCGGCGCCGGCAATGCGCTTGGTAAATGCCCCCACCGCCGCCAGATCACCGACCTGCTCGGCAACGAACATGGCCATGGTTTCGCCAAAACACAGCACGTCATGCTCAGGCATGGCTCACCTCCTCGGTCATGCCGATGCGGGCCAGGTTGTTGACCTGGGCGCGGGTCAAAGCCAGCAAGTCAGCCCCGGCCAGCGGGTACTCCACGGCGCGCATCAGCCCGGGGGTGAACTCGGCGAACATTGCCTCCCAGGCCATCAGATCCCGTGCCTGCGGCACAACGGCCACCAGGCGCCCGCTGGCCTCGCGCTGCACTGCCTTGCAATGCACGTAACGCACCCAGCGACCGAGCAAGCGCGCTGCCTGCGCGGCGGATTCACCCTGCCATTGCCAGTTGCCGATATCGAAGGTCATGCCCAGCGCCAGCCCCTGGGCCTCGCAGCGCTCAAAGAACTGCAGCAGCGGCGCGATGCGCCCGCCCTGCGCGGTCTGGTCGTTCTCCACCAGCAACAGTGGGTCACCAAGGCACAGTTGCGCTTGCAAGGCCGCCAGGTCACATGCGCAAGCGTAATGCCCCAACGACACCTTCAGCGCCACGGCGCCGAGTGCGCGGGCAAGCGCCAGCTTGGCAGGCAAGCGCGCGTCCAGCTGCCCTTCAGGCGTCCACAGCTCCAGTGGCGAGGAATACAGGCACTGCAACTGCAGCGCGTTGATTGCCGCCGACAGCGCGGCGGCATCCGGGGCCTCGTCGAACAACTCTTCGCGCAGTTCGACACGTGTCACGCCGGCAGCGGCCAGCAGTTCAAGGAAGCTCTCCTGCCCACGCTCCCGGACCAAGCTGGCACCGTAGCTGGAGAGGCTGATGGAAACGGGGTTCGCGTGCATTGTTTTTGTCCTTATGAAACCGGTTTCATTTTTTGGCTGCAACAATGGCCGGCGTCGTTGCCGGCCGTTTCTTCATTCGCGTAGTTGAGTGGAACCTCGGATGATCAACTTTGCCTTGAAGTCCAGGCGCCGTGGCGCCCCGCTCTCGCCGCGCAGGCGGTCGTGCAGGCAGTCGAAGGCGGCCACACCGATGCGTTCGGTGGGTTGGGCGAGCGCGGTAATGCCGCTACCGACCAGCGGGTACCAGTCCAGTTCGTCCAGCGCAATCAGGCCGACGTCCTGGAACAGGTTGCAACCAGCGTCGTGCAGTACCCGGGTCACCGCCAGGGTGGCCACGCCGTTGAAGGTGAAGATCGCCTGCGGCCCGTGCCCATTACTGCCGAGGAAGGCGTCAAGCCGGGCGTGCAGGCTGCTGTCGATCTCCACCAGTTGCTGGCGCATGCCGGCGCGACGGCTGATCGAGGCGGTGAACGCCTGCGTGCGTTCGAGCCGGGAGCTGGTGCCGTCCAGTGGTTCGGTGACCGCCAGGATGTCGCGGTAGCCACGCGCCTGCAGGTGGTCCAGGGCCTGCTCGATGGCCTCGGCGTTATCCAGCCCTACCAGGTCTACGTTCAGCTCCGGCAGTTGCCGGTCTACCAGGACCATGGGCATGTCACGCTGCAGGTTGAGCAGTTCGCCGGGGTGATGGCCAAGGGTATTCACGATCAGGCCCTCGACGTTGTAAGACTGCAGGGCCGCCAGGTGATGGCGCTCCTGCTCGTCGTCGCGGTTGGTGTTGCATACCACAAGGCTGTAGCCGTGCTGACGGCAGGCGGTTTCGACGCCGTGCATCACCGCGACTGAATAGGGGTTGAGGATGTCTGCTACCAGCATGCCGATCAAACGCGTCTGGCCACGCTTGAGGCCGCGGGCCATCTGGTTGGGCCGGTAGCCCAGGCGCTCGATGACTTCTTCAAGGCGCTTGGCGGTAGCTTCGGCCAGCAGCTGGCGATCGCCGCCAATGTAGCGCGACACGGTGGCCTTGGAGACGCCGGCAACGCGTGCGACCTCACTGATGGTCACGCGTTCGCGGGAATGGGCAGGCAAGTCGGTCATTTCGGTCCCTTGTGATTATTGTCGGTGACGGTGACTGAAACCGGTTTCAATACATCAAAACCGCGCGGTTTCGTCACCTACCGTTCGTCGGGATTCTACCTTTTCTTGCGCACTGCCCCACCCAATTTCTACAGCCGACGCCAATCCTGTAGGAGCCGGCTCGCCGGCGATCACCGGCAAAGCCGGTGCCATGCAGCTGCGTCTGCATCGCCGGCAAGCCCCTCAAGGTATGACGCCGGGCGCCGGCCTTAGCGGATGGCTTTCACATCACTGGCCGAAACAGCACTGCCTTGGTTACCCCAACTGGTCCGGATGAAATTCACCACCTCAGCCACTTCCTGGTCGCTCAAGCGCCAGCCGAACGCTGGCATGGTGAGATTCGACGGCGCGGTATGCGTCGCCGGCACCGTGCCGCCATCCAGCACCACATGGATCAACGAGGTGGCATCGGCCGTCTGCACCACCGGGTTGCCGGCAAGCGCCGGGAACACGCGGGTATACCCCTGGCCGTCGGTACGGTGGCAGGCAGCGCAGTTGTCGACGTACACCGCCGCACCCGGCTTGCTGTCATCCCCGTTCCATAAAGCCTGTGCCACGTGCTTGTCGTACACATGCGGCTGGTCGTGCGGGTCGCTTGCCGGTAGCGTCTTGAGGTAGCGGGCAATGGCCGTCAGGTCGGCATCGCTCAAGTGCTGCATGCTGTGTTCGACCACATCGCTCATGCCGCCGAACACGGCACTGCGGTCACTGCGGCCGGTTTTAAGGAACTGCACCAGCTGTTCCTCACTCCAGCTACCCAGGCCGTCCTTGTGGTCACCGCGCAGGTTCTTGGCGATCCAGCCTTCCAGTGGCGCACTGCCAGCGAGGAACTGCTTGCCATCAGCGGGGCTCAGGGCCTCTTCCTGCATGGTCAGGGCACGCGGGGTATGGCACGCGCCACAATGGCCCAGCCCCTCCACCAGGTAGGCGCCGCGGCTGACCACCGGGTCGGCACCGGCCGGCGCTTGCCAGGCTTTCACCTCTGGCGCGAACACGCCACGCCAGATCGCCAGCGGCCAACGCATGCTCAGGGGCCAAGGGATGTCGGTGGCCTTGTTTGGCTGCGCCACCGGTTGCACGCCTTGCATGAAGTAGGCGTACAAGGCGCGCATGTCCTCGTCCTTGACCCGCGCATAGGACGGGTACGGCATGGCCGGGTACAGCGTGCTGCCGTCCTTGGCCACACCTTTGCGCACGGCCAGGTCGAAGTCTTCGAAACTGTACTGGCCGATGCCGGTGGCATCCGGTGTGATGTTGGTGGAGTACACGGTGCCGATGGGGGTTTCCATCGGCAGCCCACCGGCAAAAGGCTTGCCGCCCTTGGCGGTATGGCAGGCCACGCAGTCACCGGCACGGGCCAGGTACTCGCCCTTCTTCACCAGCGCATCGGTAGCTTCATCAGCCTGGGCAGCCAGGCCCGTGCCCAGCAGCAGGGTCGCGATCAACAGTTTTTTCATGCCATCGCTCCTCAAGCCTGAACCAGCGGACCGGGGTTTTTCAGGTACTGCTCCCGGATGGCCCGCGCCGACCAGTAGGTCAGCGCAGCCACCAGGCCGGTGGGGTTGTAACCCAGGCCTTGGGGGAACGCCGATGCGCCCGGCACGAACACGTTGTGCACGTCCCAGCTTTGCAGGTAGCGGTTCAAGGCACTGGTTTTGGGGTCGGTGCCCATGATTGCGCCGCCGTTGAGGTGGGTGGTCTGGTAGCTGGCGGTGTTGAAGTGCTCCTGGACCTTCTTGCCTAGCACAGCGATGGCCTTGGGGTTCATCGCCTGGGCGATCTTGCTCAGCTTGTCGACCATGAACTGGTTCATCTTGATGTCGTTTTCCTGCCAGTCGAAAGTCATGCGCAGCAGCGGCTGGCCGTAGGCATCCCGGTAGGTCGGGTCGAGGTCCAGGTAGTTGCCACGGTACGACTGGTGCGCGCCGTGGGCGTCCATCGACAGCTGGTGGGTGTAGTAATCGGCCGTGGCCTTCTTCCAGGCACTGCCCCAGGCGGGCGTGCCGGGCGGGTTGGCAATACCGGCAATCGGCCGGCTGCCGGCCTGGTTGACCCACATCGGCGAGCCGCCGACGAAACCGTGCGGCCCATGGTCGAAGTTGTCGGCGTTGAAGTCGTCGATCGCCACACCGTTGCCGCCGGCGCCGATGAAGTTGTTGGTGTAGGTGTCCTTGTCGAAGAACGCTTTCACCGTGCCCATGTTCTGGTAGGCGAAGTTGCGCCCCACAACCCCTTCGTTCTTGATCGGGTCATAGGGTTTGCCGATGCCCGACAGCAGCATCAGGCGCACGTTGTTGAACTGGAACGCGGCAAGGATGACGATGTCAGCCGGCTGCTCCACTTCCCGCCCCTGGGCATCGATGTAGGTCACCCCGGTAGCCTTGCGCTTGCTGTCGTCCAGGTTCACCCGCAGCACATGGGCATTGGCCCGCAGCTCGAAATGGGGCACCTGGCGCAGCGCCGGCAGGATGTTCACGTTGGGTGACGCCTTGGAGTACATGTAGCACACGTACCCGCTGCAGAAACCACAGAAGTTGCACGGCCCCATCTGCGCCCCATAAGGGTTGGTGTAGGGCCCTGATGTGTTGGCCGAAGGCAGGTTGTAGGGCTTGTAGCCCAGGCTGGCGGTTGCCTTCTGGAACAGCTGCGCAGACACCACGTTCTTCTGCGACACCAGCGGGAAGGGGTTGGAGCGGTCCGGTGCATAAGGGTTGCCACCCTTCCCTTCGCCGACCACCTTGCCGTTCACGGTCCAGGCCTGGCCCGAGGTGCCGAAGACCTTCTCGGCGAAGTCGAAGCAGGGCTCGAGCTCCTCGTAGCTCACGCCAAAGTCCTGGATCGTCATGTCTTCAGGAATGAAGCGTTTGCCGTAGCGCTCTTCGTAGTGGCTGCGCATGCGCAGCTCCATCGGGTCTACACGAAAATGCACGCCGGACCAGTGCAGGCCTGCGCCGCCCACGCCCTTGCCGGGCAGGAAGGCACCGAGCTGGCGGTTGGGCAGCGCGACATCGTTGACGCTGTGGCGGATGGTGACGGTTTCTTTGGAGACATCCACGAACAGCTTCTTGCGCACGCTGTAGGTCAGCTCATCGATGACCTGCGGGTAGCTGCCTTCGGGGTAGGTGTCCTGCATCGGCCCGCGCTCCAGCGCGACCACCTGCAACCCGGCCTCGGTGAGTTCCTTGGCCATGATGGCGCCCGCCCAGCCGAAACCGACGATCACCGCATCGACCTTCTTCATTGCATTGGCCATGCCTTACGCCCTCTCGCCACGAATCGATACTGCCGGGAACGGGTAAGGCTCATTGCGCTCGACCCAGTCCATGAAGTCTGCACGGGCGCCGGGGAAGCCGATTTGCGTCCAGCCGACCATACCCTTGTTGCCACCGTGAATCGGGTCGCAGAAGAACCCCTCGCGGGTGTTCTGCACCAGCAGGCTGAAAAACACCTTGGCAGGCAGCTGTTCGAAAACGATCTCACCGGCTTCGATCTTGCCGAGAACTTTGTCTCGGGTAGCGCTATCTTGCTCAGCAAACGTTTTACCGCTGGCGTTTTTGCACCATGCATCCGCAGCGGCGATGCCCAGGCGGTAGATTTGCTGGGGGCTCAGTTGCAGCTGGTAGCCAAGCTCTGGCGCGGCGTCGGCCTTGAACGGGCCCTGCATGTACCACTGGGCACCTGTGGCATAGGGGGTGTTCATCTGGCGATCAATAAACTCGGCGGCGCCTGCTTCGAGTGCGCCGGGGCCCAGCTCGTCAGCGGGGATGATGCGCGACACCGCCGCCTGTACAAAGGCCCATTCTTCGGCGGTGAAGAAAGTCGGCTGGTAATGGCCAGGGGGCGGTGTAGCAGGCACCTTGGGTTCGCGGGCCGGCTGGGCCAGCAGCTGGCCGGCACCCAGGCCGGTGCTGGTAGCCACGGTGACCACGGGAATAAGGGTCAACGTTTTGCGCAGAAAGTCCCGGCGCGGGTTGTCGGGGGCATGCTCAGGCATTGCAAATCCTCATCAGCATTGGGGCGGCCTTGGGTTGCGCCGTCTGGGTTTGGATCAGGGAGAGGCCCTGAGAAAGCCGCGTAATCTAGCTGGTTCGGAAACATTTTGAAACCGGTTTCATAGGGAGCACCAGGCTCTCCCAATACCGTTAACTTGATGACATGCACCCAGAAATGCCCCTTCCAACGCACCCGATATCAACCTAAGAGCACATTTGTACTCCACCTCTCAAAACTCGACCGTGTACCCCACGATCACCCGATTTTCATCCGCCGCATCGGCAAAATTGGAGCGCATGGTCGCATTGCGCCAACGCAGCGCCAGGCTCCTGAACACCCCCGACTGCACTACATAGCTGATGTCGGTGGTCCGCTCCCACTCCTCACCTTCGCCACCCCGCGCGGCCAGCGCCCGGCCTTTGCTGCTGGCAATCCGCTGTGGGTCGATCTGGTCACCCTTGACGTAGCGCACATTGAACGTCAGCCCCGGGATGCCCAATGCTGCAAAGTTGTAGTCGTAACGCAGCATCCATGCCCGCTCGTTGGCCAAGGCAAAAGTGCTCACCTGCTGCTCGCTGAACAGGTAGGTATCGGTCCCACCAACATACGCGTAGGCGGTATTTCCACTGGCCTTCTGGTAACCACCGCTGAAGGTATGCCCGTGCAGGCCATAGCCGATGTTGGTGCTCAAGGTCCGGTTATCCACCTCGCCCAGCAACGCCCTGCCCTGGTCGTGCGCGTTGAACCAGCGCCATTCGGTGAATGCCTCCCCCGGCCCAAGGCCGGCCCTGTACTTGAACCCCGCAAAGTCCCGCTGGAACAGGTCTTCAAGCTGACTGGTGTGCACGCTGAGGGTCAGGCTCTTCGCCGGCTGATAATCGACACCCGCGTAGTACAGGCGGTCGCTGGTCACCGTTGCCGAATAGGCGCCCTGTTGCGCCATGGCGGTCAGGCTTTCAAAGTCGGTGGAGTCGCGCAGCTTGGTGGCATCGACCTGCAGCAAGGTAAAGGTGAAACGGTCCAAGTCCTTGCTGACCAACTGGGTACCCTTGAACCACTGCGGGAACAACCGGCTGTAGTTCGACGCCAGCAATGGCAACTGGGGGCTCAAACCACCCAGCTGCAGTTGGGTCTGCGAAAGCTTCGCCTTGACGGTGGCAACCGCCTTGCCATAGCCATCCACCGCGCGCCTGTCACTGCCGCGGGGCAACAGCCCGCTGCCGCTGCGGTCCGGGGATGAATCGAGCTTGACGCCGAGCATCCCTGCCGCATCCAGGCCAAACCCGACGACACCTTCGGTGTAGCCCGATTGCCACTTGAGCAAAAAGCCCTGGGCCCATTCACCGCGCCTGGACTGGCTGGCAGCAGCACCGTGAAAGTCGCGATCAAAGTAAAAATTGCGCAGCTCCAGGCTGCCTTTGCCGTCAGCGACAAAGGCCGCCTGGGCCGATTGCCACGCACAGCACAACGCCGCGAGCATCAGTGATGCCCGCCGTGAGACGGAAGTGTTCATGGGTTATGCCTTGTTATTGTTCTTGTTGTTCAGCGTCAAGGGCTTGCCAGGTTCAGACCTTGGGGTTTCTGACGTAGCGCATCACCACCAGGCAGGCGAGCAGGATGAGCGGTGCAATCGAGAGCATGCCCATGTATGTGCTGCCTGTGATGTCGTTGATCTGCCCCACCATCACCGGTGCCACGATGCCGCTGAGCTGGCCCACGGAGTTGATTGCCGCGGTACCGGTTGCAATCGCCAACCCGGAGAAGGTCGACTGCGGGATGGTCCAGAAGATCGGGATGGCAATGAACGTACCCGCTGTCGCCAGTACCAGCGCCGCCATCATCGCCCAAGACGAGCCCGAGAACAGGCACGCGAGCAAGTAACCAACGGCTGCGGCCAGCAAGCAGTACACAAGGTAGCGCTTGCGCTCGCCGGTGCGGTCCGAGCGCCGGGTGAGCAGCACCATACCGACGCACGCCACCGCATAAGGCAGCGCAGACAACACACCGACCCACAGCATGTCCTGTACCCCTGAAGACTTGATCAGGTGCGGCATCCAGAAATTCAGGCCATAGGACGCGCTTTTGATCACGTAGTAGATGAACGCCATGATCGCCACCTCTCGGGTCAGCAGCACCCGCCACAGCGAACCCAGCACCGGTTTGTCCGCGCGTTTGTCCTGGGCAAGGTTTTCCTGCAACAGGGCTTTCTCTTCAAGGGTCAGCCACTTGGCCGACGCAATGTCGCGATCGAGCTTGCACAGCACCAACACGCCCAGCACCACGCACGGCAAGCCCGACATCAGAAACAGCCAGTGCCAGCCGGCAAGGCCCAGCACACCGTCCATGGTCCCCAGCAAAAAGCCCGCCGCAGGGCCGCCAACCGCGCCAGCCAAGGGCACAGCCAGAAACCACAGCCCGTTCATCTTCGCCAGGTGCTTGCGGGGGAACCAGCAGGCCAGATAGAACAGGATGGCCGGCCCGAAACCAGCCTCCATCACGCCGATCAGAAAACGCAGGAAGTACAGGGTGTAATGGGTATAGGCAAATACCAGAGCCGCAGTAGCCAGCCCCCAGGACACCATGATCCGGCAGATCCACGCCGGCGCGCCGTAGCGCTTCAGGCCCAGGCTGCTCGGCACCTCGAACAGCACGTAGCCAATGAAGAACATGCTCGCGGCCAGCCCGTAGGCCGCGTCGCTCAGGCCAAGCTCGGCCTGCATCTGGGTCTTGGCGAAGCTGATGTTGATGCGGTCGAAATAGGAGAACAGGAAACAGATGATGGCCAGTGGCATGATGCGCCAGGCCACCCGCCGGTACAGCAGCAGTTCATTGATGTGACGCTCATTGCGCTCACGCGCCAGAACACCGGTCAAGGCAACCATGGTGGATCTCCATTCTTGTAATTATTGGAGAGCGGCGGCGCCCTTCAGGGCGCCACTGAAGGGGGTTAGCCGATACGCACGAGCTTTTCCTTGCAGGCTTGGCCTTTGCGCACGTAGTCAGCGGCATTGGCGTGCATGTGCGCGATGGCCTCTGGCGACAGCTCACGCACCACTTTGGCAGGTGCACCGAGGATCAGTGAATTGTCGGGGAAGACCTTGCCTTCGGTGACGATGGCACCCGCCCCCACCAGGCAATTGCGGCCGATGACCGCGCCGTTGAGTACCACCGCCTGTATGCCGATCAGTGCACCATCGCCAATCGTGCAGCCATGCAGCATCGCCTGGTGGCCGATGGTCACGCCACTGCCCACGGTCAGGTTGAAACCAGGGTCGGCATGCAGCACCGCGCCCTCCTGCACATTGCTGTGCTGGCCAATGTGGATCGGTTCATTGTCGCCGCGCAGCACCGCTTGCGGCCACACACTAACGCCTTGCGCCAGCGTGACATCGCCGATCACCGTAGCTTGCTCGGCAACGAAGGTTTCCGGGTGCAGGTTAGGGACAAGCGTGTCGTATCGGTAGATGGCCATTTTCAGCGCTCCTGCTCGTCAGTCTTGAGCACGCCTGCGGCGCACAGCTCGGCAATGTGCGCATCGCTGTAACCAAGCTCGCGCATGACTTTCTGGGTGTGCTCGCCGATACGCGGGATCGGCCTGCGCGGTTGCAGGCGCTGGCCATCGAGCGCCAGCGGCAGCAGTGGCATCGGCGTGCTGCTGCCGTCCTCCAGGGTGAGGTCGGCCATGCCCCCGCTTTGCATCAGGTGGGGGTCATCGAACAGCTCCTCCGGGCGACGGATCGGCGCGAAGGGGATGCCATTGGCCTCAAGCTCGACCGCCAGTTGCTGCGCATCAAGTGTGGCGAATACCTCGGCCAGGTGCGCCAGCAAACGCGGGCGCTGCAACACCCGGTCGTTGTTGCTGGCCAGGGTGGGGTCGTCGCGCAATGCCGCCTGGCCAAGCACGGTGCACAGCGCCTGCCACTGCCCCTCCCCTGTGGCGGCGACAAACATCTGCTCGCCCCCGGCAAAGGTGAACACATCATAAATGGCCCAGGCACTGATACGGTTGGGCATTGGCGCTGCCGCCTCCCCCGTGACCACAAACTGCTGCATGTGCTGGGCGGCCAGCAGCACGCAGTTCTCGTACAGTGCGCTCTGTACCTCGCGGCCAACGCCGGTGCTGTTGCGCTCGTTGAGCGCGGCCAGCACCCCGATGGCCCCGAACATGCCGCCCATGATGTCGTTCACCGAACTGCCCGCACGCAGCGGCCGCCCCACCGGCCCGGTCATGTAGGCCAGGCCCGCCATCATCTGCACCACTTCATCCAGAGCCAGCCGATTGTCGTAAGGGCCGCTGAGAAAGCCCTTGTGCGAGGCGTAAATCAACCGCCGGTTGCGCTCGCGCAGGGCGGTGTAGTCAAAGCCGAGCGTATGCATGCGCCCTGGCTTGAAGTTCTCGATGAACACATCGGCCGTGTCGATCAGCGCCAGCACGGCATCCCGGCCCTGGGGCGTTTCCACATCCACGGCGATGCATTGCTTGTTGCGGTTGAAGGTGCGGAAAAACCCTGCGCCTGCGCCGAGCAAGCGCCGTGTGCCATCGCCACGGGTGGGCTCGATCTTGATCACTTCTGCGCCAAGATCACCGAGGATCATGCCGCAGGTGGGGCCCATGACCATGTGCGAAATCTCAACGACACGAATGCCGTCCAAGGGGAGTCTGGACATGCGGGTAGCCCTTAGTAGTTGAGCGGCAGGCCGGCGCGGGCGAGCGCGCCGTACAGAGGTTCATCGGGCAAGGCATCACGCAGTACCTGGCGTGAGTCGATCAATGCCTGCAGGTCGATGCCGGTGTCGTAACCCATGCTTTGCAGCATGAACACCAGGTCTTCGGTCACGGTATTGCCGGAGGCACCTGGCGCGAACGGGCAACCGCCAAGGCCGGCCAGCGAGGCGTCCAGCTCGCGGATACCTTGCTGCACGGCGACCAGGCTGTTGGCCAGCGCCAGGCCACGGGTGTCGTGGAAGTGCGCGGCGCGCAGGCGCTCCCCGGCAATGCCCCGCACCGCCTGGATCACCTTGGCTACCTGCCCGGGGTTGGCGTAGCCGACGGTATCGGCCAGCGACACCAGGTCGCAACCCGCCTCGATCACCTGGCGTGTCAATGCGCACAGGTCACCCAGCGGCACATCACCCTGACGGGTGCAGCCGAAGGCCACTGACATGCCGGCGATCATCTGCACGTCATGCCGGCCCATCTCGCTGCGCAGCTGGCACATGCGCCCCAGCTCCTCAACCATTTCCTGCGGCGTGCGGCGTACGTTGGCCATGCTGTGGGCGTTGCTTACCGACACCGGGGCGACGACGCGTTGCGCACCAGACTCCAGTGCATCCTGGGCACCGCGCAGGTTAGGGGCCAGTACCGTAACCAGCAGGCCCGGGTAGGTCAGTGCGTGGGCGACCACCTGTTTGGCGTCGGCCATCTGCGGCAACAGCCTGGCCGGCACGAACGAGGCAACTTCCATGTGGCGCACGCCAGCGGCATACGCGCTGTCGATCCAGCGCAGCTTGGCGGCAGTCGGCATGACCGTCTGCAGGCTCTGCAGGCCATCGCGCAGGCCGACTTCATTGATTGTTATTGTTGTCATCAGGGGGCTCTCTGTCTGAAGCGTGTGGCCAGACTAAGAGCAGCATGGCGGGCAGAAAAGACGTCTTTCACGGGCTGATCCATCGTCAGCCGCGATGGATATCAGGGCATGGCCTGCCAGGCCGGCGCGCGCAGCAGCAAGTGGTCCAGCAGGCGCCGCGCCGACAGCGACAGCGCGTGCCGGTCACGCATGCAGATGACGAACTCACCCAACGCCCAGTCATCGGTCAGCGGGATCACCCGCAAGTCGAACAGTGGCGCATAACGCGCCACCGCCTCCTGCGGGAACACCGCCAGGCCCAGGCCGAACTGCACCAGCCGGTAGGCCGCATCGAACGACGACACGTACGAGCGAAAACGCAATTCCTTGCCAGCTGCCTCGGCGCTCTTGCACATGAAACTGTTCAACGTGGCGAACGCCGACAGCCCTAGGTGCTCGTAGCCAAGCGTTTCGGCAAAGGCAATGCTGCTGCGCGCTGCCAGCGGGTGGCTGGCACCGACCACCACCGCCAGGTGGTCTTGCCGATAAGGCACGAACTCAAGGCCGCCGCCTGCGGTGGACTTCCTGCAGATACCCAGGTCGGCATTGCCCTCCGCCACGCCACGGACCACATCGGGGCTGAAGCGCTCTTCGATATCGGCCTGGATCAACGGGTTTTCCAGCATGAAGGCCGACAGTTCCTCGGGCAGAAACTCCATGATCGACGAGACATTGGCCAGCACCCGCACATGCCCCCGGGCGCCCTCGGCGTATTCGCTCAGCTCACTGTCGAGGCGCTCCATGGCCCGGGTCAGGCCGCGGGCATGGCGCAACAGGGCAAGCCCTGCCGGGGTGGGTTCGACCCCGCGCTTACTGCGCTTGAGCAGCGTGGTGCCAAAGCGCGCTTCGATGTCCGAGATACGTTTGCTGACAGCCGAAGGCGCCATGAACGCCCGCTCACCGGCGCGGGCGATGGTGCCCTCTTCGCAGACCACGATGAACAGGTGCAAGGACAGGTGGTCGAGGGGCTGCATGGCGGTATCCGGGTAAGGAGAGGCAGCCATCCTAGCATCAGTTATTTGTGTTGCCCCACCGCCGGCAAGCCGGCTCCGGCAGCGATGGCGGTGCTTTTGAAATTGACGCGAAACGTGTGTGCCGGCATTGGAGCCGGCTCAGCTCGTGGGAATCGCCAAGAGGCTTTATCATGGCCCTCCACCACAGAGGCCCGCCATGTTCGATTGGGAAGACCTGCGCCATTTCTGCGCCTTCATCAGCACCGGCTCCCTGTCGGCCGCAGCCAAGCAGCTGGGCGTCGACCACGCCACCGTGGCCCGGCGCATCGCCGCACTGGAAGCTGCGCTCAACCTCAAGCTGGTCGACCGCCGCCCCAGGGCTTACGTGCTGACCGAGCAAGGCCGCCGGGTGGGCGATTACGCCGAGCAGATGACCCAGGCCTCCTTCGCCCTGGAACACTTCGCCAGCGCAGGCCAGCAGCAGGTTGAAGGCCAGGTGGTACTGGCCGCCCCGCCCGCCTTGCTCGGCAGCCTCATTGCGCGGCGCCTGGCCACGCTGTGCAACCGCTACCCGCAGCTGCACCTGAAACTGGTCGGCAGCAAGTCGCGCGCCTCGCTGGCGCGCCGCGAGGCCGATATCAGCGTGGCCCTGGCCAGGCCCAGCGAGCCCACCCTGGTGGCCAGCCTGCTGGGTTACCTGGATTACCGCCTGTACGCCGCCCCCGGCTACCTGCGCAGCACCAGCACGCCGCGCTATATCGGCTACGACCAGTCCCAGGCCAAGTCGGCGCAGCAACAGTGGCTGCTCGCCCAGACCCACCACCAGCCCTTTGTAGTGCAAAGCAACGATTTGCGCATCCAGGCCCAGGCCGCTGCCGGCGGCATCGGCATTGCCTGCCTGCCGGCATTCATGGCCCAGGAGCATGGCTTGCAGGCCATCGGGGAGGAAACACAGACCATGAGCATCGAACTATGGCTGGCCGTGCATGAAGACGTGCGCAACACACCGCGCATCAAGGCCGTCACCGATTTTTTGCAGCAACAGGTCAAGCCACTGCTGCGCTTGTGAATTTCTGCAGAGCTCGCCTGCACCGATACGGGATTTCCGCACGCCCACAGCCCCGCTAAGCTTCCCCCATCGCAAACGACCACCGAGGAGAAGCAGATGCAGTACGTCAAGTTGGGCAACACCGGCCTGGATGTTTCGAAACTGTGCCTGGGCTGCATGACCTTCGGCGAGCCGGGCGCCGGCACCCACCCCTGGACCCTCGGCGAAGCCGACAGCCGCCCGATCATCCGCCACGCCGTGGAGCAAGGCATCAACTTCTTCGACACCGCCAACAGCTACTCGGCCGGCACCTCGGAGCTGATCCTGGGCAAGCTGCTGAAGGCGTTCACCCGCCGCGAAGAAACCGTGATCGCCACCAAGGTGTTCTTCCCGGCCAACATGTGGGAAGGCAGCACCCGGCCCAACGAGCAGGGCCTGTCACGCAAGGCGATCATGGCCAACATCGACGCCAGCCTCACCCGGCTTGGGACCGACTATGTCGACCTGTACCAGATCCACCGCTGGGACTACCACACCCCGATCGAGGAGACCATGGAGGCGCTGCACGATGTGGTCAAAGCCGGCAAGGCGCGCTACATCGGCGCATCCTCGATGTATGCTTGGCAGTTCGCCAAAGCCCAGCAGGTGGCGGCCAGCAACGGCTGGAGCCGCTTCGTGTCGATGCAGAACTACCTCAACCTGATCTACCGCGAGGAAGAGCGCGAAATGATCCCGCTGTGCCTGGACCAGGGCGTGGGCCTGATGCCCTGGAGCCCGATGGCCCGCGGCCGGCTGACCCGCCCGCATGGCCAGCAGACTGAACGTACCCGTACCGACATTTCCGGCCGGTCGTTCTATGAGAAGACCGAAGTGGAGGACGGCCGGGTGATCGATGTGGTCGAACAGATAGCCCGCGAGCGTGGCGTGCCCATGGCGCAGGTGGCGCTGGCCTGGGTACTGGGCAAGCAAGGGGTTTCGGCGCCGATCGTGGGCGCGTCGAAGGTGGCGCAGCTCGATGATGCGATTGGCGCGTTGCAGTTCGAGCTCAGCGCCGAAGAAGTGGAGCGCTTGCAAGCGCCCTACGTGCCGCATGCAGTGACGGGCTTCAAGTAGGCCTGCCCGGGCCTCACCAGCGGCATACCGATGCCCCCACAGGTACTGCACCCAGGCAGGTGCAGTACCTCAATAGCCCGTCATTTCCAGATACCCACGCCCCTCCTTACCCACACGCACCGGGCCCTCCCAGTAAGGGAAGCGCGTGCCCATCCAGGCCTTGGGCTCCAGCGCATCCACCTCGACATCCACCTGTACCGCTGGCACCTTGACCCGCCAACGGGTGGGCACCTTTTTGCCATTGTCCTGCCGCGTCCAGGCCAGCGGTGTCAGCTCGATCTGCCCGCCCTGCAGCGCACGCGCCTGCCCTTGGGCATCGACCCAGGTGCCCGCGCGGTAAGGCGGCCCCTGGTCCTCGCGCACCTGGAACAGCATCAGCTTGGCGCCCGTGCCCAGGTGCAGCGAAAACCAGTCCCAGCCACTTTGCCCGGCGGCCAACGGCTGGCTGCTCCATTCCCGGTCAAGCCAGGCCTGCCCTGTGACGGCGACCCGCTGCCCCTCGCGCTCGACCTCGCCACTAACCGTGTAGAACGGCTGGCTGTAGTAGTACGACGCCTGGCCCTTGCCGGATTTTTCGCTGTAACCCTGCACACCGTGCAGCAGCAGCGGCTGATCACTGGTGAGGGCAAGGTCATAACCAAACCCTTGGCCCCTGGCCCGCATCTGCAGGCGGTCGACTCCGGGTTTGCCCTGCAGCGACCAGTCGTTGATCCACGCCCGGAACGGTTGTGCCTCGACGCCCGCCTGGCCAACCCCACCGCGCGCGAGCGTTTCACTGACCTGGTGGCCGCCCGGGCCGGTCAGCGCGGCGTGGCCCATCCACAGGTTGGGGCTGTTCCAGTTCCAGGTCTCAGGCCCAAGCCGCAAGGCCGAGCGGAACAACGTCCATTGCACACCCCAGTCACGGCCCTGGGCATCGCGCAGGTTGGCGGTGACGTACCACCATTCGATACGAAAGCCCCCATGCGCGCCATGGTCACGTGGAAATTCCAGCGCATGCCCTGGTATCACCTGCCTGAACGCCGCCGCATCGTCGCCCAGGCCCGCATAACTCTTGGGTTCTGGCGCAGGCGGGTCGCACCCTGCCAGCAGCAGGCAGGCCATCAATAGCAAGGTTTCAGCTTTCATCGGCAAATTGCCTCAACAGCGCACTTGGCTGGCTGCGTGCCAGTTGCCACAACGGCCAGGCACTGGCCAGCAGGCTAGTCAACAGGCCCAGTACGGCCAGTTGCACCAGTTGCCCGGTAAATACATGCCAAGGCAGACGCCAGCCGAACGCCTGCACATTCACCACCGCCACCAGGCACCAGGCCAGCAGCAGGCCCAAGGGGATCGCCAGCAGCACGGTGAAGCAGCTGAGCATCAGCGTTTGCCCCAGGCTCAGCCAGGCCAGCCAGCGCCGTGGTACACCCAAGGCCCACAACGGTGCCAACTGCCCCAGGCGGCGCTGGCTCAAGGTCAGCTGGCTGATGAACAACGCCACGCCGGCAACCCCTAGAGTCAGGCTGTTCAATGCCGCCGTGACCGCGAAGGTGCGGCTGAACACCTCGCTGGACCAGGCTTTGAGGCGGGCCTGCTCCACCACCTGATTGTCATCCAGGGCATAGCGCCGTTGCAGTTCATCCTTCAGCGCAGCCACCCGTTCAGGCGGCACCAGCAGGCTGAAACCCGCAAGGCTGGCCGCTGGTGCATGGCTACGCAACCAGCCGGCGTTTACCAGCACATGGCCCTTGGGGTTGCCATAGTCGGCATAAACGCCCACCACGGTCATGGCCTGGGGCGGCTCGCCAGGCAACTGCAGCGTCTGCCCTACAGCCAGGCCAAGGCGACGGGCAAGTTGCTCGCTGAGCATTGCACCACGGCCGGCGGCCAGCGCCTGCCAGGCGCCCGGTGCCTGCTGCAGCAGTGGCCAGTGCTGGCGGTAGAAAGGGTGATCATCCACCCCCTGTACCTGCACCGGCCACTGCTGCAGGCGCCAGTCCACCCGCCAGCTGGGCAGCACCGCGCTGACGGTACGGTCTGCCAGCAAGCGCGCGTAGATCTGCTGCGCCTGCGCGCTGTCGCGGGGCGTGACGTACACATCGGCGGCCAGGCGCTGGTCCAGCCAGCCGATGAAGGTGCGGCGAAAGCCTTCGGTCATGCCGCCAACCCCGACACTGGCGGCCAAGGCCAGCAACAGCGCCATCAACGCCAGGCTCAAGGCCGGTAGTTGCTGGCGGCTGTCGGCAACGAACCACTGCGCCAGCGGGCGCTTGCACACCCGCGCCAAGCCGCCGAGCAAGAGCGCCAGCAACCCCGGCAACAACAGCGCCGCCGCCAGCAGCAAAGCCGCCAGCATGCCGAATGCACTGGGCAGCCCATTGCCCAGGTAGCCGCAGCCCCCCGCCACCATCAGCAGCACGGCGCCGGCGCCACCCTGGCGCCGCAACCACGGCACTTGCGCCAGGCGCCAGGCCTGGGGCTGCGCCAAGGCCAGCAATGGCAGGCGCGCGGCACGCAGCAGGCTGTCGAGCCCCGCCAGCAACGCGCCCAACAGGCTGACGGCAATGCCTGCCAGCCACCAGGTGGCCGGCAAGTGCAGCTCCCCCGCCACCTGGGCGCCATAAAGCCCGCGCAGGCTGGAGGCGAAATCAGGCAGCATCAGTGCGGCCAGCAGGTAACCTGCAGCCACGCCTGCCACACCGCCCAGCACGGCAAACAACCCCAGCTCCAGGGCAAGGGCTGCCAGCAGCACCTGCAAGCTCACACCACAAGCGCGCAAGGTGCGGATCAACCCGCGCCGCTGTTCCAGCGCCAGGCCAATGGCCGCATGGGCAATGAACAGCCCCACCACGAAGGCCAGCAGGCCGAGGGCGGTGAGGTTCAGGTGAAAGCTGGCGGTCAGCCGCTGCAGGTCGGCATCATCCCCGGGCGGCTGCAGCTTCAGCCTCGCCGCAATGTCGCTCGGCAGTGGCTGGTCACTGTCGCTGAGCAGCCACGACAATTGCCCGGGGGCATTGAGCAAGGCCTGCGCCTGGCCGATGTCGACCACCACCACACCCGGTGCCAGCTGCGCATGCATGGTAAGCGGCGGCAATACTTGCCCGTCCACCGTGGTCAGCTGCTCGCCGGGTTGGCGCCCCAGCTGGCGCAGCGTGTCCGGGCCCACCCACGCTTGCCCCGGCGTACCCACGAACGCCTGCAGGTCAAAATCCTGCACATCGGCACCGGCAACGGCCATGCCCGGCAACAGGCCAAGCGGCTCGATCCCGACCAGGCGCAGCGCAACCTGCGGCGCTGCAGCCAGCCGCAAGCGCCCTTCCAGCACCGGCGTCACCGGCCAGCCCAGCCTGCGCAATTGCACATACAGCGCCTGGTCGAAGCGCTGCCCCGAGCGTGCCACCAATTGCGGGCGGGCAGGCCCGGCGAGCACCGCACTGGCTTGTGCGTAGTCGTTGCGCGCCTGAGTGTTGAGCGCCTGAACGCCGGCCCACAGGGCCGTGGCCAGCCACAAACCGGTGAAGATGCTGATGCACTGCAGCCGGTGACGCCACCAATGGCTGCACAGGGCCTGCACGGTGATCCGCAAGCTGTTCATCACCCCTGCACCCGGCCCATCTGCAGCACGCAGCGGCGCTGCAGCATGGCGGCCAGGCGCTGGCTGTGGGTCACCATCAGCACGCTGCTACCCGCCTCGTGCACCAGCTGCAGCAGCAGCGCCAACACCTCGTCGCTGCTGGCCTCGTCAAGGCTGCCGGTGGGTTCGTCGGCCAGCAGCAGCAAGGGCCTGCTGGCCAGCGCGCGGCCAATGGCAACGCGCTGCTGCTGCCCGCCAGACAGTTGTTCCGGGTAGCGTTGCAGCAACGGGGCCAGCCCCAACCGGGTGGCCAGGTGCGTCACCCAGACCGGGTCATGGCGCCCCGCCAGGCGCGCCTGGAAGGCCAGGTTGGCGGCCACGTCCAGGCTGCTGATGAGGTTGTACTGCTGGAACACCAGGCCGATGCCCTCGCGCCGCCAACGTGCCAAGGCAGCTTCGCCGCGGTTGTCCAGGGGTTGGCCATCGATCAGGATGCGCCCGCTGTCGGCGCGGTCCAGGCCCGCCAGCAGGTGCAGCAAGGTGCTCTTGCCGCTGCCGGATTCGCCCATCAAGGCCAGGCTGCTGCCGCGTGCCAGCGTCAGGTCCACCCCGCGCAGCACCTCCAGCGGGCCTTGGGCAGTGGCGAACGACTTGCACAGGTTTTCGACGACCAACATTTGGCGGGCCTTATTTGCCGGGTCAGACTGTAGGCATAGCTGCAAACGCCGCTTTGGGGCAAATAGCTTGCGCTGTTTTCACTGGCCTCAGTTCACCAATGCGTGCTGCACCTGCCCCACCGTCGCCGCCAAGCTGTTCAGGTGCAAGCTCAGCACCCGCTCCACCGGTGCCTGGTCCAGCGGCCAGTGCAGCGCAATGCTGCCCGCCAGCCGCCCCTCCACCCGCACCGGTAAGGCAATCGCCCGGATCAGGAACGGCAAGCGCACGGGGTATTCCCAAAACCCTTCGGTGCGCTGGCCAAAGCCTTTGTGCCCATCGGCCTCGATATCGCGCAACAGCGCTTCATCGCCCACCCGCTGATGCGTCGCCAGGCGCTGCACCTCAGCCGGCGCCAGCTCCTTCAGGCACGCCCGGCCCATGGCCGAGTGAAACAAGCTGGCATGCTGCCCGACGATCTGACAGTTGTGCGGGTAGCGTTTACGCAGCACCTGCGGGATGGCGCTCTCCATCACCTCCAGCCGCTCGCCGTCGAATGAAGAAAGGTCCGCCACCAGCCCGGTGCGCTCGCTCAGCTCCAGTAGCAGCGGCGCGGCACGTTCCACCAGTTGGCGCTTGAAGCGCAGCTGGCGGTCGCCAAACAGGCGCCGGGCACACAAGCGGTAACGGCGGTCGCTCAGGCCACGGTAAACCCAACCCTGTTCCTGCAAGGTGGCAAGCATGCGCGATACCGTGGCCTTGGGCAGTGCCGTCAGGTAGTGCAGCTCTTCGAGCCCCAGCGCCTGGTGCTCGCCAAGCAGTTCGACGATCGCCAGTGCCCGCTCCACCGAGCGCACGCCACCGCTGTCTGCGGTAATACCCATGGGTTCGACCTCCCTGTCTGTGCGTGGATGGTCATCATGCCCAGCAAGATACGGGCCTGCCCAGGGCTTTCAGCGCGCCTGCAAACACCCGGGCGGCTGCCGCGCTACCCAGCGCGTCAGTTGTTCATGGGCATAGGCCAGTTGCAGCACGGCGTGATCGGCCTGGGCCGGGCCTATGATCTGCAGGCCCATCGGCAGGCCGGCGGCGTTGAAACCCACCGGCACGCTCATGCTCGGCAGGCCGGCCAAGGTCGGGCCAATCACCACCTCCATCCAGCGGTGGTAGGTGTCCATGGCCTGCCCGCCAACCACCTTCGGCCATGGCTCGGTTGCGTCGAAAGGGAACACCTGGGCAGCCGGCAACAGCAAATAATCGTAACGCTCGAACAATTTGCCCAGCGCCTGGTACCACGCGCTGCGGTCCAGCGAGGCCTGGTAAACGTCCGCTGCGGTCAGGCGCAGGCCGCCCTCCACCTCCCACTGCGCCTCCGGCTTGAGCTGGGCGCGTTTGCCCGGGTCGGCATACGCCGCCCCCAGGTTGCCGTGCACCAGGAAGTGGCGATGGGTGAGCCAGCATTGCCATAAACGCCCCAGGTCGAACCCCGGCTGGCACGCCTCGACCTCGCAGCCCAGCTCGGCGAAGTCTGCCAACGCTGCCTGGCACAGGCCCATCACCCCCTCGTCCATCGGCAGGTAGCCGTCAAAGTTGCCCAGCCAGCCAACCCGTACACCCTTGAAATCGCGCTGCAACCCGGCGGCAAAGTCACGCGGGCCGTCACTGAGCGACAGGGGCGCGCGCGGGTCGTGCCCGGCCTGCACCGACAGCAGCCGCGCCACGTCCGTCACCGTGCGCCCCATCGGCCCCTCGGTGGCCAGCTGCTGCACGAACAGCTCCGGCGTTGGCCCGTATGGCACCCGCCCTTGCGAAGGGCGCAGGCCGAACACGTTGTTGAACGCTGCCGGGTTACGCAGCGAGCCCATCATGTCGCTGCCGTCGGCCACCGGCAGCAGGCGCATGGCCAACGCCGCTGCGGCGCCGCCACTGCTGCCGCCTGCCACACGGCTGTGGTCGTAGGCATTGGTGGTGGTGCCGAACAGCGTGTTGTAGCTCTGCGAGCCCAAGCCGAATTCCGGCACATTGCTTTTGCCGACAATGATCGCCCCGCTCGCCCGCACCCGCGCCACGCTGATGGCGTCATGCGCCGGCACCTGCTCGGCAAACAGCGGCGAGCCCAGCGTCGTGCGCAGCCCCGCCGTGGCCGCCAGGTCTTTGACTGCCTGCGGCATGCCATGCATCCAGCCACGCGACTGGCCGGCGGCCAGCTCACGGTCGCGCACCTCAGCCTCGGCCAGCAGCACCGCGCCCTCGCGCAGCGATACCAGCGCATTGACCTGCGGATTGAAGCGCTCGATATGGCCCAAGTAGGCCTGCATCACCTCACGGCACGACAACTGGCGCGCGTGGATCGCCTCGGACAGCGCCTGGGCATC
Source organism: Lelliottia jeotgali (assembly GCF_977070485.1). Taxonomy (NCBI): domain Bacteria; kingdom Pseudomonadati; phylum Pseudomonadota; class Gammaproteobacteria; order Enterobacterales; family Enterobacteriaceae; genus Lelliottia; species Lelliottia jeotgali. Next base: position 12,127 of record NZ_CDRVFO010000016.1, on the reverse strand, counting down.
GAGGGCGACGATCGGGTCGATGGCTAACGGGTTCACGGTTTCACTCCAAGGTTGAAAGCGACAGCCTTGCCAGCGCGGGGTGCTTCTTTCAGGCAATAGGTGCCCAGCAGCGTCAACAGGCAGGCGAACAGCACATAGAACGACGGGGCCACCGGGGTGCCGAGCACCTTGCTCAGCCAGGTGACAATCAACGGGGCAAAGCCGCCGAACACCATCACCGCCACGTTATAAGCCACCGACACGCCGGTGGAGCGCACCGCGATCGGGAACTGCTCGGCCAGGGCGGTTGGCGCCGGGCCGAAGAAGCCGCCAATGGCGGTGCACAGCAGCAGTTGCATCACCAGCAGGCGCTCGATCGACGGCGCTGCGGCCACCCACACGTACAGCGGGTACACCATCACGAAAAATGCCAGGGTAAAGGCCATCAGCACCGGCCGCCGGCCAAGCCGGTCCGACAGCGCTCCGGCCAGGGGGATGACCACGGTCATCAGGCCCACGGCCAGCATCTGCACCAGCAGCACCTGGTCCAGTGGCAGGCCAAGGTTTTTGTGGGCGAAGGTGGGCATGTTCACCAGCACTACGTAAAACGACACCGTCGCACCACAGGCCAGGCCCATCGAGACCAAAAGGCTGCGCCGATGCTCCCGCAGCACCTGCAACAGGCTGGGCGCCTGGCCCTTGGCCTGCTTGCGCGCCTCTAGGAATTCCTCGGGTTCTTCCATGTGTTTGCGAATCCACAGCCCCACCGGGCCGATCAGCAAACCGATCACGAACGGAATCCGCCAGCCCCAGCTGTCCAGCGCCTCGGGCGTGCACAGGTGGGTCACCAGCGCGACCATCCCCGCCCCGCTGAACACCGCCAGGCACTGCCCCACCAGCTGCCACGAGCCATATAGCCCCTTGCGGTGGGCCGGTGCGCTTTCCACCAGAAACGCCGTTGCACTGGCGTACTCACCGCCCGTGGCAAAGCCCTGCAGCATGCGCGCCACCACGATCAACAGCGGCGCGCCCATGCCAATGGCCAGGTAGCTGGGGGCAAAGGCGATCATGGCGATGGACACCGTCATCAGGCGGATGATCAGTTGCATCGCCGCCTTGCGCCCCTTGCGATCGGCATAGATGCCCAGCAGCACCCCGCCCACCGGGCGCATGAAAAAGCCCACGCCGAAGGTGGCCAAGGCCATCAGCAGCGAGGCGTACTCGTCGTCGGAGGGGAAGAACTGGCGGGCGATGATGCTGGCCAGAAAGCCGTACACGATAAAGTCATACCATTCCAGGGCATTACCGATGACCGCCGCGACCACTTGCCGGGTACGCGACGCGCCTGTGTGTGAAGTCTGCATGCGGAACACTCCATCAATCTGTTGGCCAGAAACGGCGGCGGGCTGCAGCTTGAAGCTTCCCTAGTTGAGCCAGCGCTCGGTCAGGGCGCCCCAGTAGGCGGCGCCGGTCAGCAGGATGTCGTCGTTGAAGTCGTAGGCAGGGTTGTGCACCATCGGCCGCTGCACGCCGTTGCCGATGAACAGGTAGGCGCCGGGGCAGCGCTGTAGCATCCAGGCGAAGTCTTCGCTGCCCATCAGCTTGCGGGTGTTGCCGTCCACCGCATCGGCGCCGAGCAGCTCGACGCCGACCTGGTGGGCAAAGGCGTTTTCGTCGGCGTGGTTGACCAGCACCGGGTACGCCGGGCGGTGTTCGATGCTGGCGGTGCAGCCGTAGCTTTGGGCCTGGCTAAGGATGATCGCCTGCACCCGCTCCAGGGTCTGCGCCCGCACCTCGGCGTTCAGCGCACGCAAGCTCAAACGCAGCAACGCCTGTTGCGGGATCACGTTGGCCGCCTCGCCTGCCTGCAGTGCGCCCACGGTGACCACGGCCGCCTCCTGGGCATCGATATTGCGCGCCACCACGGTTTGCAGGGCCATCACCACACTGGCTGCGGCCACCAATGGGTCGACCGCCAGGTGCGGCATGGAGCCATGCCCGCCGACGCCTTCGATGGTCACGGTGAGCAGGTCCTGGGAAGCCATCATCGGCCCTTCTCGAAAGCCCAGGTGCCCCGCCGGCAACCCCGGCATGTTGTGCATGCCGAACAGGGCGTCACACGGGAAGCGCTCCAGCAGCCCATCGGCCAGCATCGCCTCGGCGCCGCCCTGGCCTTCCTCGGCCGGCTGGAAGATCAGCGTCAGCGTGCCATCGAACTGGCGCGTGGCCGCCAGGTAGCGTGCCGCGCCCAGCAGCATGGTGGTATGCCCGTCGTGGCCGCAGGCGTGCATGCAGCCCTGATGGCGGCTGGTGTATTCAGCGCCGGTGGCTTCTACGATGGGCAGCGCGTCCATGTCGGCACGCAGGCCCAGTTTGCGTGGGCTGCTGCCATTGCGCAGCACGCCGACCACACCGGTTTTGCCGATGCCGGTGTGCACTTCGTAGCCCCAGTCTTTGAGCAGTTGCGCGACCAGGGCCGCGGTGCGGCTTTCTTCGAAACCGAGTTCGGGGTGGGCGTGGATATCGTGGCGGATGGCGTGCAGGTCGCTGGCCACGTCGTTGAGCCAGGCCAGGATGTGCTGGTGTTGCTGCATGTGGAATCTCCTCGCGCGGGTGGGTCCCGTTCTTGTTGTTCGCTTTGAGATCACGACGGTTGAGGCAGGTCGTGGTTGCGGACAGATAAGCGCGAGTGGGGCGGGAGCACAATTGAATGTGGTTTCACGTGGTGGAACATCACATGGGCGGGGATGTTTTCCTACAGAAACCGGCTGAAAAAATCAGATTAATTCCCTTTCTTGTAGTCCGTTTCCCAAAGATACTGCCGACGCCTGTTTTTCGTTGCACGCGCTAAACGTGGGCCATAGTCTCGGCCGGTCGCTGCCAATTCAGCGACCGGCTTTGACAGGCCGTCGATTGTTGTCCGTGTGCATACGCTTATGGCGGCTGTACGTGCGGGCACCTTCGTGTGCGCCGAGTGCCAACAATCTCGGTCTGTCAACCCGCGTACAGCTGCCTCCCTCTTGTTTGACAGCAAGGCGGCTTGCAGCTCAACCATTGTTGGAGCGTAAGCATGCTGAAGATGGTCCCCGATCCACCCCACACTTCCCACTCCCTGGAAGACACACTCATGATGGCTGCGGACTACGCACTTTGCGCAGAAGCCGTTGCCCAGCAGGCGATGATGATGCAACCCAAATCGCCCTCCTCCTTGTTGATCATGACCTCCATGCACGAGCTCGAAACCTTGCGCAAATTGCTTGAGGTGGCCTTGGCGCAAGTGCAAATGCCGACAGAGCCGAGAACGCTGCACTAAGTCGCATCATGTCAGGCCTGGCCTGGCTCTTTCAAAGGCTAACCACTCGCACGGCGCCGCCCCTGAGGTTGTAGACGACCCTTAGGCGCTCGGTGAACCCGTGTGGGCCCGGTTTGCCGGCGAAAGGGCCAGCCCAGGCACCCGCATTTTCAGGGAGCCAACCAATGCCAAAAGACGACACAAACGAATACACCACACCCGGTAAAACCATGTTCTACCAGGCAGAGGGCCAAACCCAACCCCTGTTCTGCATCGCCCCAGGCATCCCCTGCCAAGATGCCCGGGAGCAAGCCTCAGAGCTGATGGGGTGTGTGCGCGACCTGACCATCACCGGGCTGATGGAAGAAAACCCGCAACTGATCTGGGCGTCCTATTACCTGAGCGCGCTGGCCAAGGCGCTGCTGGATGATGCCGAGTTGGGGATGCAGCGGTAGGTCAGCAAGCGGCGGACTCGCCCATCGAGGACAACTAGGCTCCGTACGAAAAGTTGTGTGTCGCTGCCACCGTTGGAGCTGGCTTGTCAGCGCCTTCAGGAGTTTTCATACAAAGCCAAGTGATGGGCCAGTTCGATAAGACGATGCGGTGATCATGGGCTCTCAAATGGCCCGATTATGGCACCAAAGGAGTACTAGCCAACGTGATCTCACGTGGAGGAACCTATCTACCAAACGTGATTGTACAGCGCGTACCCACACGCTAGTACAGAAGCGATCAGAATGAACGCAGAAATCCCGCGCCCTTCATAAATATGGCTCCAAGGCACTACATGTACCAGCCGCTCAGGCGGCACGATTTCAGAAAACGGTAGCGAATGATGAAGTACGTGATGCTGATCAGGGGATAAATGAATACGGCTATCTGCCCTTGCGGCGCAGGCTTTGTTCCCACGGCAGTACCCAGCCGCGGCCGAGCACGCTGTCGACCGTCAGGTCGCTTGCGTAGAAGCGCGCCCCCTCGATGGGCATCAGGCCGGGCAGGCTGAAGTCGATTTCGTCGGGGATGAGTTTGCGGCCGGTGGTCAGGTTTACCGGGCTACCGCTTCGACCACGTAGCGGCTGGCGCCGCCGCCAGCGACAGGGCAGCCCTGCCAAAACATGCAAAAAACTAATTAACCTCATGCAACATCACGGCCAGCAATACAACTCTAGCAGCACATAAAGCTGGAAGCGTAATGAGACAAAGTTGGCATCGACGTCCAAACCAGCTATTTTAAAGATCATTTTGTGGTTGGCGACCCTGAGCACCCCTGATAAATAAACTTGATCGAACTCCATCCCCCATACTTAGCATATCAACGCATAAAAACACCCGCCAAGCCAATTGCTCAACCGAGAGCAACAAACCTTATCGCGAGCTTCTTGCTTTCGACCTTACTGACAAAAACCTCCGACACGATCGGATCAATCCAAATGACGTCACCCAAAAACAAGAAATGAGAACCATCTGCTTTTGATTCATCAACACACAGCTTTGTTACACCTCGGGCCATGTACTCAGCATCCAACTCACTCGACTTCAATTTTTTTAAAATCATAGCTTTACCAGAGTAATCTGAACGCTCATAGTCGAAGCATTTTATCTTCTGATTCAAGTGTATTAAAAAGTAATCTTTTTCTACAGGCCTGCCGTCAAAATATTTCACCTCAGCCTTTACAAGTTCAGCGCTAGAACCTAACTCTTCAAATACAACTCTTAACTCCCTCGAGCCAAAAAATGCACCGCATGCAGTCAAGAAAAAATCAGATTTCAGACTGCGAATTTTTTTATCCAGCACTACAGTAATTGATAGCCCTTTTAACGAAATGCATTTCCCTACTTGATAGTAGTCATTGAGCTCCGGAGAGAATGAAACCTCGCCATCCGTATACCCCCCTTCAACTACTTCATGCAACATTGTAAAATAATTCATAATTTCCCTCCTAACATGTCGATCTAGCGCCTTTCGGCCTAGGGTCCGTATTTTGTAAGCGCTAGGTGTCTGAACCAAGACTCATCCTCATACTGCGTTCGCCAGGGCCGATCGTGTTAAGAACGGTCTTATCAGTGTGATACACGAAGCCGCCGCTGCGGCGTAGGCTTTCCTCCCAAGGCAGCACCCAGCCTCGGCCCAGCACGCTGTCGATAGCCAGGTCGCTGGCGTAGAAGCGTGACCACTCGATTGGCATCGTCCCTGGCAGGACAGAACCCGTTTCGTAGGCCAGCAATTTGCGGCCAGTCGTCATATTTACAGGATTACCGGTGAAACCGCCGATCGCACGTTCGATGGCCGGGCCAACGATGAAGCGCCCGGCAAGGTAGCCGCCCGGGATCTTCGCTCAATATCGATAACCTAATGATAGGGTTAATCTTGACCTTAAAACTCAGGTCAGAACCAAGAAAACGCAAGAAGTGGCTGAGACAAAGTTGGCAGCCACTTCCATGGCTCATCCTCAATTTTAATGAGCAAAACCCGTGCTACCGTTTACGCGTCACTCCAACCGCACCTCAAACCAATCACCACACCCGAATTCACTAGACATCTAATACATATAGATAAATAAGGCGACAATTCAACATTCAATCAACTAAAATAGTTCCCGGCTCATTCTTATATTGCTGGACCAGTTTTACAACCATTTCCCAACCATCATCCTGACAGTCTTTTTGACCAAAAAATACATACGTCATCAAACCCTCGTAACGATCGCCACTCGAGCAACCCTCCACTTCAAACTGATGCACAAAATCCATTGGCGTATTACCCAGAAATCGCCAGCTTGGCTCGTCCACCCATTTCGGCGACGCCCCGTAGCAACGAAAACTATTGGCCAATCGGGAGGTTATCCAGGTTACGGCTTTCTTTGGAGCTGCGACAATCCAGTCTACTGTCGGTGCCTCCAACCCTTCGTTGATGTATTCATCAAATAAATGTTGTACAAAATCTTCGGCTTCGGCATGACTGGTTCCGGCTTTGTATTTTTTTGCAGTCACAGCCATAAACACAGAACTGAACAATATATAAGATTTATCTCGATCTACCATGTGCCCACTTCTTTTATGACTTCAATCAACTCGTAGCCTACCTTTCTGATGGCCCGCCAACTCCCTACCATTACCCCTTATGACCAACAGGCTAAATGATATCGAAACGAATGCCGGCAAAAGCAAACCACTGGGTAGTGAGCTCGAACTTAATCGACCTATGAGCAATCCCTCAAGCACGGCAGTCAAATTATCTTTAAAATATTCAATTTCTGGCGACCTAGAGGCAATAATCGCCACATGCCACTCGTCGCTATTTTGCTTCGAGGTCACAACCCAAAAAATGCAATCTCCATTATCCGTAACACCTACCGGAATCAGCCCGTTCTCTACAGGATAAAGAGGATATTTAAAATACTCACTATCAGATGGTGTGCGGCAAACCATCTTCGCCATTGAGGTACTCGGTCAGGTGGCCAAGGGCATCGGTTTCGGCGAGCAGGTTGCCCTTGTCGTCGTAGCGCGCCTGCCAGGTGCTGCCGTCCGGGTAGGTGACCTTGGTTACCAGGGTGGTCAGGTGGTGGTATTCGTAGGCGATGGTGCGGCCCAGCGGGTCGGTTTCTTCGAGCAGACGGGCGAATTTAAGATGGGCTGGGACCTACGCCCCAGCCTTTTTACGCTCATTTTTAAAGAACCACTTTCTACAGCAGTAAACTTAGGAGCAAAAAATGCAGAGCGACACACACTTCTTATTGCAAATTTCAAATATTCAAGCCAAAGCACTTCCAGACTTGTCTACCCTCTCAAAAAAAGATCAGTATTATTCAATTACACCCACCATTTTGGATCATTAGCAATTCAACCAAGCCGGATTGAATCTGAAAAATTGTTACGATGACTATCAGCACATGCAAAGGATAACTTTATTACCCCGCATTCAGCAGCGTATGACATTTGATAATTACCTGGAGCAAGATCAATAAAAGCCCCCTGTATAGCATCAGAAATATCAGGTTCTAAATCTCCTCCCGTGGCATCCTCGCCCGCGCCTATAAATACACGCCCGGAGGGGACTGACAAGAAGAGGCTACCCAGTGCACCAGGCAAGTCATCAAGAACTTTTACTACGTACTTTCCATCCTCAACGAGATTTAAAAAGGCTATATTACCTTCATTCATCTCATAAATCTCATCGCGTTGGATACTCCACCAATCAAACGTATCGCTCATACGGTGGCGAATTGCGCCAAGATCAAATATCGCCAATGTTGCAGTATCTGTAATCACCGAGAACTCAGTAGTCATAGTTACTCCAAAATAATCTCACTAATAATGTCACCAGACTTAAGGCCAGCCCGCCTCCCAGCACCTTTCAATGAACTTCCCACACTTTTATTAATCGTTTCATTGAGCATTTGCAGCCGTTGGGTTGCAGATACGCCAACAATCAAATCAACAGGATGATCAGCATTGAATTTAGTTAAGTCAGGTGCTTTACCAAACATTCGCTCGTATCGGTCACTCACCGCCTTGCGATACGAACCTTGCAGAGAAGAAATCCTGACATCGTGTGTGCCTGGGGATCAAACAAGCTCTCCCCTTTTCGCAGCTCTGTTAAGCGCATTTTTCTTTTCCATAAACTGTTTTTCTAAAAACGTCCTTTCCACGCTAGAAAGCTCGGAGTTAGACAACGCTTTAGGTTTATTTACGGTTAGCGCAGTGGAGCATGTCAGCCCCAGCGGGTCAACCCAATTCTGAGCATTGGGACCGTATTGGTAAAGATTGAGACTCCCCGCTAAGCCAATAGGATCTTGAGTTACAAACCTTCCGGCTACGGAATCGTAATATCGAAAAGTGTTGTAATACAGCCCCGTTTCGCTGTCGGAATATTGCCCTTGAAATCTCAGATTCTGCTCGATTTCAGTGTCCGTCAGCTGCTCAATCGCTCCCCAAGAGCGATACGTCGCCTGCCAAACAATCTCACCTTCGCTGTTACTTAACTCTAATGGCGTCCCGATCTGGTCCGTATGGAAGTAGTAGACCTTAGGATCTTGTCCCTCCGCCTGATCAACACGAACCAGCGGCGCATAACTGCCTGGCTCGTACAGGTACAAGATGTTCTGCCCCGACGTCTCCTCACGCAGCATCCTCAGTCCTTGCCAGAGGAAGCGCTTCTGCTCCGTGATGCCGTTAATTTCCGACTGCTTGGTTACCCGTCGACCCAGGCTGTCATAGCGATACGAGCCGGTGCTTTCCAGCTTGCCATTCACCACTGTCTCAGCACGCACCAGCCGGTTCTCACAGTCATAACTAAAGCTCTGCAGCCTGCTATGCCCCGAGCGCTTCTCGATCAGGTTGCCCCACGGATCGTAGCGGTACTCCTGATCCCGCCAACGCTTAATGCGATTGTCCTTGACCTTCTCCAACTGCCGCGCATTGAAGTCCAGGCGGTTGGCGGCCGGGTCATAGCGGAACTCTTCGCTGCCGACCAACGAGCCGGTATCGCGGCTGTGCGACTGGCCGTTGGCTTCGTACTCGTACTTGATCTCGCCGCGCAGCTTGTCCAGGGTGCGCACCAATTCGCCCGCCGGGTCGTACTGGTAGCGACGGTGAATCGGGTTGTAGGCGTGTTCCACCAGCAGCGAGGTGTTGATGCCGGGGTTCTGCACTTGCGACAGCTTTTCCGCCGGCAGGGTCGAAGCAAACTGCCATGCCTTGCGCCCCATGGCGTCGTAGCCAAAGCAACTGGTGAGCTTGCCCTGCGTGCGGTACACCTCGCGGTGCAGGTCATCGCGTTCCATGTCGCTGATGACCTGGCCGTCCAGGTTCAGCTGGTGCAGGTGCCCGCTGCCGTAGTACAGGTGGTTGACCTTGCGCCCGTCTGGCAGGGTCAGCGTGGTCAGGTTGCTGAGCGGGTCGTACTCGTAGCCCAGCTTGCCGTTGGAGGTGGTCTCCTGCGTCAGCCGGCCGAGCAAGTCGTACGCATATTCCAGCTTTTCCTCGGTGATCCCGAGCTGCTTGCCGGCATCCGTCGGGTGGCGTTGAATGCTCAGCGCATCGTCTTACTCGAAGGTTTGACGTACATCGCGGGATGACCTTGGCCAGCAATCGCCAAACGCATCTCGCGCGAACACGGTGTCGAGCTCAAGGCGCGCACCGATTTCCGAGCATCTACTTGCGAAAAAGCAGGACACAATATCAAAATACTAATAGTGCCCCCTCAAATTTTATCCAATTGACTTCTTAAAGAGCTCAACCCAACCGATATTGATACTACTGCCGCTCATCACTAGGGCGCAACTACAAACTATCACTGCTCAGGGGCGAGATATTCCAGCACAGCAATATGCGAAATGCCACCCCTCAGTAGAGAATTTCACCTAGCCGGCGAGCTGTCGCACTTAACCAGGGCCATCACCAAAAACATCAAGCAGCACACTAACCGCTCAGGATGGGAATCGTTGTTCCTGATAACCATTTGGGAAAACGTTTACAATTCTGAGCAGCTCATCACCGCTATACTCAAAAACAACTTCAAATTCAGAAAATTCACTATCGGCATGCTCTTTTTGGCGCACCATTATTTTCTCCAGTTGCGTTCCGGAGTATTCGTATACCGAGTCACTGCAGCCAAACGCCCCCCAATTCAGATCTCGATAAATCAACCCACCTTCTACAACTGAAAGCGAAATATTTCTTAGCCTACCCACACTAGTGAAATGTGTACGTTCAATTGAGGCGTCATCGTACTTATAAAATTCTTTACTTACTATATTTTCTGACTGACCATACACCTCTACAAACACGATACGGTCTCTTTCATCCAGGTTATAGACATGGGTATTCTTTATATTTTCAGGCAACTTCTTTAGCAAACACCCCTTTTTAAAGCCCGCGCGCTCCACCTCATATGGGCGCACATTATAAAAAGCCCCTTTGCTTATTACTTTTTTTGAAACTATCGGTAGAGCCTCGGACAAATACGCCTCCATAGACTCAGCAGCATTGGAGTTAATTGTTTCAAATTTTTCTTTAAGACAACCTAATCCCATACAAAACCATCACCCCCTAATAGATATGTAGTAGACGACCATCGTAAACCTTAACCTCATAATTAACAAAATCGTACTCTGGACATCTGCCGCAAACTATATTTTCGGCACGATATAGCTTCGGCCTTTCATCACGCAAGTTAGTTACTTGAGACTTTTTCATCGACCAGGTCACCATTCCTAAACACGTTGTAGAGGACGTTAGAGGCCTTGTGATCACCTGATTGAGTCTGGTAGCGGAGGATATCATTCCTCTTCAAAAAAGCGGCACATCATCAGTTTCCATAGCACTAACATAGAAATCATTCATAAAATCTCATAGTAATCTGAATGACCCCCGCATACCCATTTCAAGCATCCCAGCAGCATTTAAATATCTTCAAGGTCGGCCCACGGATCATATCTGTAGGCACTATCAACCTTTGTAAACGAAATCCCCTTCAAATCACTTGCAGCTAGCAAGAACCGTTCACTGCAAAATAACTCCAACGTCTCCTGGCATCGAAAAATATCACTTTCTATAGCATCAGACAGTACAAACAGATCTATTCGATCAATGCTTACTGAACCAGGATAGAGCGGGCTATTTATAACGCTGCCAGTCTGGATGTCCTTTGATAATTCATATACAGACTGATCCTTATCCATGGCTGCCAAACTTTCGCCCGGAAGGAAAATAAAAAACTCACCTTGCCTAATTGTTTTTCCTGATTTCAACTCAAGCGGAACAGCCCTATATTTGGCGCCTAGACAGTCGCAAACACTTAAGAATCTTTTTGAGACATAGGTAGCGCCAACCTGATGAAAATCAAAGTCTATACTTTCTAGCTCTACATCTAAATTAGTCAAAGTGAGACTATAGTCATGTTCTATTTTCAGACTTTCAGGATTTGGCTCATAGGGTTCCCACTCAAATTTCTCGCAGTTAAAAAAACCTGCCATGCTCACGGGGCATCCCTCGTCCGCCGAGTCATAACTTATAACGTAATAATTTTTCTCATACAAACTCATAAGAGACGCCCCGTAATTGCATCCATAACAAATTTGTTGGCTTCAAGCCCTTCTCTCGCAAAGTTTTGAATCTTACTAATTCCTAATACTAGCTGGGTATCTGATAGCTTTCCAGCCTCAAAGAACCTATTTAAACTTGAAACCTTTGACTCGATAACATCAGTATACTTTCCGTGATTTGACCAGTGCCCGGGCAGATTGATTTTTTGCGTCAAACCTTTACTCCCAGGCAGGAAAATCCCATTTGACGCTCCATCCCCATCAAAACCAACTGATTTAAGTCGGTCGAACATTTTAGCATATTGTGGGTTGCTTAATATTTCTTCTGGAATAAGGTGATGATTTGCCATTCCATCACCTTTCCTAGCGCCCATACTATTTCCCAGCTTTGTGGAACACCACCCTAATGGATCAATCTCTTGAAGGGGGTTAGTGGTATATAAATAAGTATTTGTACCCCCAGCCAACCCGATCGGATCCTGCGACAGGAACCGTCCAACTTCTGGGTCATAGTAGCGGAAGGTGTTGTAATATAATCCGGTTTCACTATCAAAGTACTGGCCTTGGAACCGTAAATTTTGGTCAATCTCATTGACCGTCAGCTGCTCAATCGCCCCCCACGAACGATACGTCGCCTGCCAAACAATCCTACCCTCGCTATCCGTCAGCTCCAGCGGCGTACCAATCTGATCGGAATGGAAGTAATAGATCTTCTGCTCATCCCCTTCCGCCTAATCCACCCGCGCCAACGGCGCATAGCTACCCGGCTCATAGAGATACAGAATGCTCTGCCCCGGCGTCTCCTCACGCA
>NZ_CDRVFO010000015.1:0-137528 GCF_977070485.1 Lelliottia jeotgali | reverse complement strand
AGGTTTTGCCGAACTCTATCGAGGAATGGCTCGGTTCGTTAAGCTCCCCACGCTACGGTTCAAATAACTGGTACGCTTTATCAAAGTTCAACTATTACTAACGTAGTCGAGTAAACGGTACTTTTGATGAAGATCGGTTATGCGCGAGTGAGCACTCGGGATCAGAAAGCCGACCTACAAGTCGATGCCCTGAAACAGGCCGGGTGCGAACGCATCTACCAAGACATCGCCAGCGGCGCGAAAAGCGCCCGTCCGGAACTGGACAAACTGCTGGCCAACGTGCGTCCGGGTGATGCCGTGGTGATCTGGAAACTGGATCGCCTCGGGCGCTCGCTCAAGCACCTGGTCGAGCTGGTCGGCGAGCTGGCAGAGCGTAAGGTCGGCTTGCAGAGCCTGAATGACCCCATCGACACCACCCATGCCCAAGGCCGCCTGGTGTTCAACCTGTTCGCCTCGCTGGCCGAGTTCGAGCGCGAGCTGATCCGCGAGCGGACTCAGGCGGGCCTGTCGGCCGCACGGTCGCGGGGCCGGATCGGTGGCCGTCCCAAGGGTCTGCCCGCCAAGGCCGAGGCCACCGCCATGGCGGCGCAAACGCTGTACCGCGAGGGTCGCCTGAGCGTCAGCGCCATCGGCGAGAAGCTACACATCTCCAAGAGCACACTGTACAGCTACCTGCGCCACCGGGGTGTCGAGATCGGCGCATACCAGAAGAGCGCCCGGTCACGCGATCAGCAGATCACGGCCTCGTCGTCATCGCCGGCAGAGCCGCCCGCTGTCGAGCGGGTGGCCACCGTCACCCTGCGCCTGGCGGTGGTGAATAACAGCAAGTTCGTGCGCGGCCGGAAACGGGCCAAGGAGAACATCGAGCGCTACTGCCTGGAACCCTACGGCATGAAACGGCTGGAGTCGGGCCACTACGAGTTGGCCATTTCGTATCGAAGCGACGACGAGCTGGACAAGACCGTGCACGACCTGCTGACCGAGATCAGCCAGGAAGCCGACATGCGCAACTGCTTCATCGAGGCGGATGCCTGGGAAGAAGGCACCGAGCGCAGGTGGTAGGGCTTACGTTGGTTTTTGGTTCCATTGCTCCCCAAACCCCAGGCAGAGACGTGCAAAACCTCCGCCGCTCGGCGAATGCTGCGGTGCTGAGTGACCTCGAGAAAGTACCGGGTGAATCGAGAGAAAGGGAACATGTGTTGTGTTTTTTGCAACGCGATGATGAGAAATCGATGTTTGAGTTCATCACGCCGTGATCTTAAAGTCCATACCGAAGCGCCTCAGAGCGCGCTTTTCAGACCGTTATGGCAGCTGACGAGGCTTATGTCCCATGATCAAAGACCGTACTCTTCCACTCAATTGCACTTTTGTCGAAAGTGACTGGCGCATTCTCGCTTCGCATTGGTACCCAATCGCCGAATCAATCACAGTGGGCGTTGAGCCGATCAAAGCGATGCTTCTCGACGAGCCGCTTGTGGTTTATCGGATAGGCGAAGAGTTGATCGTGGCGCGGGACGTATGCCCGCATCGTGGTGTTCCGCTGAGTATGGGGAAGAGCGACGGCCAAGGAGTGGTTTGTCCGTACCACGGCTTGCGCTTCGGTCACGGAGGCAAGTGCAACAAGGTTCCGGCAAGCCCCAATGGATCCATCCCAAGCCGTATGCAGCTTTACACGTATCCTGCGGTCGAGCGTTATGGACTGATCTGGACGTGCCTCGATCCTCAGAACGATCAAGTCGACATACCGAACATGCCTCATTGGGAGGATGCAGGGTTTCAGCAAATTGTTTGCCCAGCTTTCGACGTTAAGGCATTTGCAGGGCGTCAGCTTGAGGGCTTCCTTGATGTCGCTCATTTTGGCTTCGTTCACACGGACACTTTTGGCAATCCGAACAACGTTGAGGTTCCTGCCTATCGTCCCGAAGAAACACCTCAAGGTTTCGAAGTTCGCTATCTAAGCACAGTGGCAAACTACCCGATCGGCGTAGAGGCTGACATTCCTTCTGATTTCATTTGGCTGAGACACTTCGAGGTACACCTGCCGTTCACGGCTACTCTGACGGTGCACTTTCCGAACGATGGTCGGCTGGTGATCATGAATGCGGCTTCCCCCGTGTCGGCGAAATACACGCGAATGTTTGCCCCGATCGCGCGTAATTTTGACAAGCATATTCCTGTAGAGGACGTTCATAGCTTTAACTTTCAGGTGTTCGAAGAGGATCGTCTTATCGTCGAAGCTCAAAAACCGGAGCGTCTGCCACTCGATCCATCTCTAGAAGTGCACATTCCGGCGGACATGAGCTCGATTGCCTATCGCAAAGGGTTGCGTAGCCAAGGACTAAGCCAGTTCTTCCTGAGCTAAGTATGCGATTGTTTTACCTGAAAAGACGTGGGGAGCATGCGTGGCATGCTACCCGTGTCCCGGGGCGCGGACACTAACCAGTGCTGGTGGAGGTGCTCTCCCAATTCACACTGGCAAATGACCAGGAACAATCAGCCCAAGCGATCTTTTCATCTCTTCATCTTTGGTGCGTTCGCAATGACTCTTTCACCTTCTAACTCGAAGCCGTTGGATATCGTCATCATCGGCGCAGGCATCGGTGGGCTAACGGCGGGTATTGCCCTGCAACGTCACGGACATCGCGTACGGCTGTTCGATCGGGTTGCAGAGCTGACACCTGCAGGCGCAGCGATCTCCGTCTGGCCCAACGGCGTCAACATCCTAGAAAAGCTTGGTCTCGGAGATGAGATCAAAAGCTTCAGCGGTAGCATGGACACCATGAGTTACAGCACGCACAAAGGTGCCCTGCTAACCCGCTTCAGCCTCGAACCGCTATATAAATCCGTCGAGCAGCGCGCTTGCCCCATCGCCCGTACAGTCTTGCAGAAAGTCCTGCTGAATGCCTGTGGCGCTGAGAACGTCACTCTGAGTGTGAGCTGCGACAGTGTCGAGGCTCAGGAGGGCGGTGTGCTGGTGAAGCTCTCCGATGGCCAGCGCATCCAGGCCGATCTTGTGGTGGCCGCTGACGGTACCCACTCGCGGCTGCGCAACTACGTGGCAGGCTGCGAAGTAGCGCGTGACTACTGCGGCTATGTCAACTGGAATGGGCGCGTGGACGCTAGCGACGATCTTGCTTCTGCTGCCGAGTGGACCCAGTTTGTCGGTGACCAAAAACGCGTTTCGCTCATGCCTATCGGCAACGGCCAGTTCTACTTCTTTTTCGATGTACCACTTCCCGCTGGAACTCTCAATGTGCGGGAACGCTACCGTGAAGAGCTGTACAGCCACTTCGAAGGCTGGGCTCCTCCAGTGCGAGCCCTAATAGAGCGTATGGATACCTCCATCGTCAGCCGCGTCGAAATCCACGACATAGCGCCAATCACCAGCTTCGTCAAAGGCAGGGTAGTTCTGCTGGGCGATGCGGCGCACCCCATGGCGCCTGACTTGGGCCAAGGAGGCTGTCAGGCTATGGAGGATGCCTGGGTACTTGCCAAATGCCTGGAGCTAAGAGCCGCTGATGTCGTAGCCGCGCTTGACCTCTACAACACCGCTCGTGTCGATCGCACCGCGCAGATCATGCTGCGTGCCCGTAGCCGGTCAGAACTGACCCACGGAAGAAGCCCGGCGCATACGCAAGCTTGGTATCAGGAGCTCGCGCAGGAGACAGGGCAACGTGTAATTGCGGGGATCGTCAAAACTACCCTAGGAGGCGGGGAAATGGTACTCGGCTGATCCGGAAGTGACCAACCCTGCCTGCGCAATCTGAGGCAGTAATGATCTCCCTTGAAAGTCTCTTCAGACGCATAGGCGCCTGGTCGATCAGGTCATGGGTGGCATCTGCGTCATTACCGATCGAACCATGCGTTCAACCAGATAACCTTCACCTGCGACCTGGATTGTACCTGTGCAAGGGCGGACACCATCGCCCTTGATGCTGGAGTTTGGAGGTGGGTTCGCCGAACGCATACGTTCGAGTAGCGATCTCGACTGCTCATGCTGATAGGTCCAACCGTGATTGCTCCAGGGGCCGCTCTACACGAGGTCCACTTTCAGTTGGTGCCCGGCATACCTCGCAAAAGCTGCCGTCAAGCCCAGCCGGTGACCATTCCCATTCAGGCGCAAGTGTTTCATCGTCCCAAAGCTTCGTGCGGGGCATTGTCAGAATGGCTGGATAAAGGCCAGTGCGATCGCGCTGGCCGTGCAGACCGCATTACATGGCGTAGGTTTTGCGGAACATGTTTTTGTAGTGGTCCTCGACAGTGATCACCGGGTACTTGGGCGACTCTCCTGGAATGAGGCATTGATGGATACACTCGATCTTGTGATCAACATTTCCAGAATAGAAATAGGGCACTGAGTAACGCTCGTTCCCTGACAAATTCACCACCCGATGCAAGGTCGAGCGATACAGATCGTTGGTCCAGCGCGAAATCAGGTCGCCGATGTTTACCACGTAGGAGCCAGGCACAGGCATCGCCCAAATCCAGTCGTTACTTTCCTGATCCCAAACCTGCAAGCCCGAATTGTCGTCCTGGAGTAGCAGCGTCAGGCCGCCCCAATCGGTGTGTGCTCCGCAACCTTTTTCACCAGGTGCTGCCGAAGGGGACTGGGGAGGATAATGGAGCAGCCTTAAGGTCGTCATCGCATCGTGGCAGAAGCTGGCAAAGTGCTGCTCAGGAAGACCCAGGGACAGCGCAACACCTTGCATCAGCAGTTGCGCGACACCCTCCAGCTCCCTTTGGTATTGCTCCATCGTTGCACGAAACTCAGGCAAGGCTTCTGGCCAGAGGTTTGGACCTTGGTTGAACTTACCGTTCAAAACATCGGGGTGGTCGAGCGGTTTATCCTGCCCGATATAAAATCCCTCTTTGACATCGGCGGGCGCCCCGGCCTCAAGCACCTGATTGCGTAGTGGTTCGTAGCCTCGATTTGCTTGAGAGAGCGACTTATCAACCTTGGCTTTTTCCTCGGGTGGCAGTGCAAACAGCTTCGCTGCCTGGTCGATGACTCGCTGCTGGAGGGCCGAGGATATCTCGTGACCAGTCACATAAAAGAACCCTTTATCGCGGCAAGCCGCACCGATCTGCCGGCCTACCTTGGCACGTACATCGATGTTCGATGAGCGCAGTCCGGACATATCGATGATCGGCAGCGATGCAGCCGTATCGGAGATTTCAATGGTTGTAGGTACGAGTTGAGCGTTTGACATGGGAGCAACTCCTGCGTGAAGACTTTTAGTGTCATCGGTTGAGCCGCTTACGAAAAGCATCGATTATCGCTCTAGCTGATGCTTTTTTGGCATCGCTAGCCAAGAGTCCTGTAATCAGCGGCTTCTTGGCGCTCGCGGAGCAAAATCTCATCTGCGAGAATTCTGGCAAAGGCATCGACAGCAGTCGGGATATAACGACCTGCCCGCTTATACAACCCAAGATCGCAAAAAATCCCGCCGCCATCCGTTAGCGGCAGCATTTTTAGCAGCTTCGCCTCCATTTGCGCCTCAATACCAAATCTGGTCTGGAAAGCGATGCCACGGCCCCGGAGCACCATCTGCTTAGCAAGCTCGAGTGAGCCAGACTCAATTCGGGCTTTGCCTGGGATATTCGCTGCCTTGAGCAGAGCCGCCAATCGATGGCGAGTCGATAATTCAGGTTTACCCAGGATGAGATCGTAATCGGCGCAAGCACCGAAACTGACTTGTACCCTTGCGCCTAATGCATGTCCTGGGGGCACTATTGCGCCAAGTCGAAAATGCCCGAGGGCTAGCTGCTGAAGTTCTTCGTGTCTGGGCAGCGCAAACGCCAAACCAAGGTCAGCGGCTCCCTCGACGATCGCGTCAGGAATGCGATCAGCACCGCAGAGAGAAACCCCAATAGTCACCCTCGGATAACGCTGATGCATTATCTCCATCACCGTGGGTAAGAGGTCGACCGCTAGCGTCTCTACCGTTACCAGTTCTACATGCCCAGCACGCAGCCCCTCCATGGCGTCAAATTCTGCGCGCAGTCTTTCAACGTCATGCAAAACCACACCGATGTGACGCGCGAATAACTCGCCGGCAGGCGTCAATCGAAGTCCGGAATTGAGTCGATCGAACAGGGGGGCACCAATGTCATCTTCGAGCTTAAGGATCTGACGGTTTACCGCTGATGAGGCGACATTCAAACGCCGCGCGGCTTCGCGGATGGACTCGCAACGGCGGACCATATCGAAGTAAGTGACGGCAACTGAGTGAAACTTTAAACGGCGAGCCATTGTTAATCCCTCAAATCACTATGCGGGCTTAAAGGTCTTCAGCCCAAGCGATGCTAGGGCAAAGACTGGAGGTAGCACGCGTGCGCAAGCAGACATACACCTCACCAGCGCACCAATCTGAATCACAAAAGAAGATTGGCGCACCTCTTTGGCGCTAAAAGCCTCGCCAAGAATCTTCGGACGCTTTCATCAAAAGCTGTCCGACCAGTCAAATAGAGGGCTAGCCCTATCAATCAAGTGAATTGGCACAGGAAGTGCTTTGACATCGGCATAACTGGTATACCAGATTGTGCATCTGGAAAGCCATGAAATTTGATGATGACAGCAAATGGCCTTTGACTCTGGCACACGCGATAGGGGATCAACACATGAAAAAGATGTTCAAGCTGGGATGTGCCGGTCTAGGCATTCAAGCGTCATCCATGGAGCGGCCAGTTTCCCTGGTCGAACTGCCCATCCTCGAGCAGTTCAAGCTGGTAAAGGAAGCCCAAGTTTGGGATTTCATCGATCGTATTCCGAACAATCGTCAGGAGCTGGACGAGTACATCAAGGGCAGCCAACTCTACGATCTGCCGGTACTGTCGGGCAGTGGCTGCTACACCTTGGGGCTCGATGAGGCAGTCATCAGGGAAAACCTGGATCTCACCGTAGAAGTAGGCGGCAAGTACCACAACTTCATGGTTTGGGCCAAACACAAGGACGGCCACTACGTCACCAATGAGGAAGTGGCTGCCTGCTACCTCGACGCTTATGAATACGCTGCCAAATCTGGGGTCATCATCACCTTCGAAAACCACGTTGACATGTGGTCAGAAGACTACCGGCGAGTGCTGGAAGTAGCCGATCTGGTTGAGACTCGCGGTGTGCCATTCAACATGGCGATGGATTACAGCCACTGCATCTTCAAGATTGAAAATGAGGTCGAGCACGCGGTTTCACAGATGCGCGGAGATAACGAGGCCATTGCGATGCTTGACCCGTTCAATTCCGATAGCTACGCAGATCAATGGCTTAGCCGCAACCTAGTGCACTGGGCGCAGATGCGGCCAGCAGCACCGAACGGCCCATTGAACTGGTGGGGCTTTGAGACTGGCCCTTGGGACGCGAAAGGTATTGACCGCCCAGGTCGATCTATTCAGTACCCATTCGAGCGTCCAGCCAAGGGGGAATGGCACACCGATATGTGGCATGCGCACAAGTTGGCTTGCACCAAAGAAGTGACCCGCAAAGTCATCGATGCGTATCTGCAAAGTGACGACACCTCGCTGTCGCTGATGACCATCGACAACATCAATCTGAACGCCTACGGCCTAGGCTGGAAATACAACATGTTCGCTGACAGCTGCGCCTACGCGAACTTCGTTCGTGAGCTGTATGCCGAGCGTGCGGCTGTCCATCAAGCCCGCAGTGCTGTTTCACCTACCGAATTCGTTGCCCAGTACCGGGCCCAATAACCGTGACTGCCCCGGTCACTCCACGGTGCGCCGGGCTTCAGAAGGCATTTTCATGCACGCAGAAAACAGCTTTGTAATCGACGACTGGTATCCCGTCGGGGCGCTGGCCGAGACAGTCAGCGGCCGGAAATACCACACTCGAATTTTAGGGACGGAGATCTGGTACCAACTTGCAGATGGCACTGTATCCGCCGGGCTGGCAGATAACACGGCGGAGCTAGCGTCCAAGAGCATTTATGGTCTGCTTTGGGTGTCACTAAGCGATAACCCTAGGGACGTCATTGCGATACCGGAGTTCGCGGAAGCGGACCGCAGAGTGGTCAGCGCAGGCTCGATCCGAGTAGCTACGTCAGGACTGAGGGTTATCGAGAACTTTCTCGACATGGCGCATTTTCCGTTTGTTCATACCGACATTCTTGGCGCGGAGCCCCTGACCGAGGTTGCCGCTTACGATGTCGAAATAGATGAAGCGGCTGATGAAATTCGGGCAGTCAATTGTCGTTTCCCGCAGCCCAAGGGGTCAGCAGCTGCGAGCGAGCCGGTGGAGATGCAATACGTCTACCGGATAGCTCGCCCTTTCATTGCCATCCTCTACAAAACATGTGTGATCGATGCCAACCGCTTGGATGTGCTTGGACTTTTCGTGCAGCCGGTGGATCAGGAGAGCAGCATCGCTCACACGATCATGTGCTACCTGGACGACATCAATACCGACAAACAACTGCGCGACTTTCAGCAGCGCATTTTCGGGCAGGACATCATGATCCTGATAAACCAAGTCCCCAAGGCCTTGCCCCTTAATCCAAGACATGAAACCCCCGTGCGAGCGGATGCACTCTCCAGTGCCTATCGACGCTGGCTTAATGACAGAAACGTGACGTTCGGCACCACCCGTGGGTGAGCTGTATTAGCAGGTGATGAGATATGGTTTCGTTGAATCAACAATGGCACGTGATTGCCAGCTCTGAAGACTTGCCGTTCAGGCATGTGTACCAGACACGTCTGCTTGGCCAGGAGCTTGCCGTCTGGCGTGACGACGCAGGTGAAGTAAACGTATGGGAGAATCGTTGCCCACACCGTGGTGTGCGGTTAAGCCTAGGCGTGAATGTCGGCGACCAGCTCAAATGCCAATACCACGGCTGGAAATACGAGAGCGGCTCGGGGCAGTGCTCCTTTGTACCGGCACATCCCGGCGCAAAACCTAGCACTGCATGCGTTCGCACGTTCCAGTGTACGGAGGTGAACGGTGTAGTTTTTGCTCGGCTTGAGGCCGCTGGATCTGAACACAAACCGAACAACTCTGCACCGATCGATGCAGCCGTAGCGAGCAACCTACGCAGTCATACTGTTCCCATGAGCGCCACTGCAGCCGCAGGCTTGCTCAAAGAAGCAGCAACGTTATTCGCTCCTGTTTTGGGCAGTTCTACCGATGGGGTTCAGGTGCTGGCCACCGGCCTTATTATAGACCTGAAGTGCGCAGGCCTTTTGGACACCCTACGGCTGTTCGTGCAGCCGGAGTCGGATGGACGAGCAGTAATTCATGCTCGCCTTTTCTCTAACCAACCCGTGTCCTTAGAGCGTAAGTCGACTTTCATTGATATTCTGGGAAATTTGTTCTTGCCCGCGCGGGAGAGCACTAGCAACGTCGCGGCTCCCCCTGTCCGACTAATTGCATCTGATGCCGTACCAGTGGCGGCAACACGCAAGGCTACAGCGAACCACCAGTTCTGGTGCACCGTGACGTCACGTCGTAGTGAAACTCCGGACATTGACTCTTATTGGCTCACGCCTGACGAGCCACAACAATTCGATCTCGAACCGGGAATGCATGTCAGCGTGCTCACGCCCTCCCGACACCTACGCCAGTATTCTTTAGTGAACACCCCGGAGGAACGGGACGTGCTGGTGATCGGAGTCAAGCATGAAGTGAACTCACGAGGCGGCTCGCGCAGCATGCACGCTGATGTGCACGTCGGCACCAAAATCCTGGTCTCACTACCACGAAACCAGTTCATCCTACAGCCGCCTGGCCGCACACCATTGCTGATCGCGGGTGGCATTGGGGTCACACCGATCTTGGCGATGGCTTTGCATCTGCAGTACGTAGGGCGCCCCTATGGTTTTCATTACCTGGCGCGAGGTGAGCAACATATCGCCTTCCCGGATCGAATCGCTACCTTGGCCAGTGATCATCCACCTTATCTAGGATTGGATGTCCTTGGGACCCAACGAACGATCACTGAACTGCTGCAGTCGGTGGATAGCGACAAGCACGATGTGTACGTTTGTGGTCCACAACAGATGATCGAGTTGGTGGCTACAGTTGCTCAGCAAGCGGGGTTTACCCCAGAGCAGATTCACTTCGAGTACTTTGGTCTGACGCCTTCCACAGGCTCAGGCCCCGCCACCACAACGACCGGGTACCAAGTCGCAATAAATTCTACAGGCCAAGAGTTCACCGTCGAACCAGGGCAAACACTTCTAAAGGCGTGTCTGGATCACGGCATAACAATAGATTACTCCTGCGAGCAAGGCGTCTGCGGGGCTTGCGTCACCCCTGTTATCAGTGGCGATATAAATCATGAAGACGTCTACCTTTCCGCCAAAGAGAAGGAAAGTGGGAAGCTAATCATGCCATGTGTGTCGGGCTGTAATTCCAAGAAGCTGGTGTTGAATATTTAATCGGTGCCCCATGTTAAAACTTTACGATTTCGAGTTGTCTGGCAATTGCTTCAAAGTCCGATTAATGATGTCGATTCTAGGTCTAAAATACAAGACCGAGGTTGTGGAGTTTTACCCAGGGCGGGAACATAAAACCCCAGCATTTCTGAGAATTAATCCGATGGGGCAATTGCCAGTTTTGCAGGATGGTGAAAAAACCATTCGAGACTCCCAGGCGATATTGGTTCATCTCGCTGCGATGTATGACTCGACGCGTCAATGGTATCCGGTCAATCGCCCCGACGTGCTTGGAGATATCCAGATCTGGCTAGCATTCGCGGACAGTTTGACTGGGTCCATCTCAGCTGCTCGGTTGCACGAGCTTTTCATGTACGACTTCGATGCTGAGAGTTGCCGCTCTCGCGCTTACGATCTGCTGAATGTAATGGATAAGCATCTTTGGATGCAGCGTCAACAGGGCTTCAATTATTTATGCCCGTTGGCACATGCGACTGTGGCTGACATTGCCTGTTTTCCGTATGTAGCGATGGCCGACGAAGCAGGACTATGCCTGCAAGATTATCCCTCCGTACGTTTGTGGCTGGATGCAGTCAAGCGAGTTCCTGGATTTACAGTAATGTCGGGGATTTTCCCAGCAGGAGACGCACCGCACTAATCAGGATTGGCACTGGGCGAAGCGCCGAGCCGAGCATCGGCGCCCGAAAATTCGTGCCGAACCGATTCAATTTGAAACGCTGCCTTGCTACTAAAACATTTGGCTGAATGAGGCTTGGAAATGGTCATTTACACCCCGCCATCAGTGGCAAAAAACATTCCTGTTATCGATTTGCTCGACAGCTTTTCTCACGATATTGAAAAACGCAAGGCAGTAGCTTGGGAAATTCATAAAGCTGCTCGACAGACTGGTTTTTTTTACATTAAAAACCACGGCGTTCCGTTAGAGCTGCAACAGGCGCAATTCGCGGTGGCCAAAGATTATTTCCGAACTCCGCTTGAAGATAAGATGCGAATTAACTCTAAGAAATCGAGTTGTCTGCGTGGCTATGAGCCTATCGCGGCACAAACCTTGGACGAGGGTTCGCCACCCGATTTGAAGGAAGGGTTCCTTTTGGGGCGAGAGCTAACCGAGGCGCATCCCCATGTTCAGCGCAAGACTCCTTACCATGGCCCCAATCAATGGCCAGAAGGGAATCCACGTTTTCGTCAGCATACCGAAGATTACATGCAGTACATGGATCTACTCGGCCGTAGGCTGGTTCGCTTACTCGCGCTATCACTGCAACTGCCTGAAGACTTTTTCGACGAAGGTCTCAAGGAACCAATGATCATCACTCGGATGCTTCACTATCCAAGTCAGCCGGCCGATGCTCGTGAAAATCAGCTGGGTGCCGGCGCACACACCGACTGGGGTCTAATCACTCTCCTGCTGCAGGATGAAGTGGGTGGTCTGGAGGTACGTAATGCCGACGGGGAATGGCTGAAAGCCCCCTACATTGATGGTACTTTCGTTGTGAATCTGGGCGACATGGTTCCGTTGCTAACGGATGGCCTGTATCACTCCACCATGCATCGGGTCTTCAACGCGAGACAAGACGCCGCGCGTTACTCGATTCCTACCTTCTTTGACCTGGATTACTACTACGAGGTCGAAGTAGTACCGTCACTTCGCAAGCCTGACACTACCTACCCGGCACCTATCACGGTTGGGGGGCACATTGCTGCGATGTTCGACAAGACGTTCGGCGTCACCAAAGCCACGGTATAATCACTCGCCGGAATGCAAAGGCCACCCTCGGGTGGCCTTTTTAATTTCTGGCTCTGCCAACTATAAATGGCGAACTACCAGCCCGCCACTATAGTTAAAAATAGTATTTCACAATCAGGCTTGTCACATTCTGATTGGTATTGAACTCCTTGGTACTCTTAATGGCGTACTTGTTAGACCAATTATTATACTCGATACCTGCATAGAAGTGCTTCGCTTTATAGCCTAGATACTTGCCAATGTCATATTTTACCTGGGGATTGAAGAGCAAATTGCGATGGTAGCTCCCCTTGTTATTGACTACCCAGTCCAAATAACCATCGATAACTAGATCGGAGCGTCCCATCGGAATCGTATAAGCCCAGCTTGGAGTAATCTGCCATTGACCAGAGGGCGCGGCGCCGCCATCTGGCTTGCGGTAATAGAAATTTATCTGGAAATAATCGAATCCTGGAAGAGCGAGATCAAATCCCGGGCCTAGTAGATAATTGACCTGATCGTGTGAACCGTTCCGGTCGTTCTTATCCCATTCAATGCTTGTTGCGATTAGCACATCCTTGATCGGACCAAAGGCAAGGTTGCTGTTGAACATTTTGCCAAGTGAAAGACGCGGCGCCGTCTCACTGTAGATAGAATGATGCCCGTCATTGTAGGTCCCACCTCCTGGATACCAGTTGTTATCAATGAAAAAATACACGTCGCCCCACGACCAATCGCTAAAATGTTCATAGGTGATGGTCTGAACAGTCTTGGCATCGACTTTGAACTCTTTACCATATTGGTATGTAAGGCTGTCGCTATGCCAATTCATGTCTGCAAATGCAGATAGTGGGAGACAAGTGATACCCAGCAGCCCAGCAGAGCCTACCGCAGCGACCAACTTATTAACTTCCATCTTACCTCCAATATATAAAACTGACCGAGCGATCAGCTATTTATACATAGCAAGTATGGGGCCAGCCAAACACTCTATTGCGCAGATTTTACCGACGAAATCAACACATAAAAAAATCTTTTGCGCTGTGTGAGAGCATATAAATAAATGGCGGCGTATTACGGTGCGGGATAATCTCTCTCTCTTGCAACGTGATGGTGCGGCCGCGCCCCATAATAATCGGGAGTTTCAGAGGCAAAAAAAAGCGACCGATAACGGTCGCTAAGCGCAATCCTGACCTGGGAGCATTAAGGCAGGTACCACTTCATATTTTCTAAAACATTTATCAACATTACTGAGTTCTACTTTATAGAGTTTGCGATTGAGCAGGAGTTGATTCGGATCCTTGACGCATTGGTTTCGCAGCTACTCCATTGAAGAACAAATTAAGGAGAGTGGCGACGATCGCGGTTAGTAGAATAGGACTTTCAAGAATAGGCCCTAACGCAGACGGTAACTTATTGAAGAATTGCGGAGACACTACCGGCAGCAGGCCTACCGCAAGGCTGATCGCCACTATATAAAGGTTGCCCACTTTCTTGAAGTCTACCCGAGCCAAGACCTTCATCCCGCTAGCAGTCACCATGCCGAACATTACAATGCCCGCACCACCCAACACAAAAGGAGGTATGGAGGCGACGAAATACGCGACCTTCGGAAATAACCCAAGCACAATCAGTATCATTCCGGCAAAAGCGCAAACCCAACGGCTCCGTACCCCGGTGATACTCACCAGGCCTATGTTCTGCGCATAGGAGGTGTAAGGGAACGTGTTGAATATGCCGCCAATCATAGTGCCTGCAGCATCAGCACGAAAACCCCGAACCAGCGTTCGCTCGTCCATTGGTTTCTCTACTATCTCGCCTAGGGCGATGAACATTCCGGTGGACTCGATGAAGGTGACCAGCATCACGATGCACATGGCTGCGATTGGCCAGATATGGAAGGTCGGTATGCCGAAATGAAAGGGCTTGATAAGCCCGAACACTGGTGCTTCCTGAATCCCCTCCAGGCTTACTAAACCCGCCACCGCAGCCACTGCGAACCCAAATACTAGCCCTAGAAGTACAGATATGTTATTCAGAAAACCCTTGGCATACCGCACAATTAGCAGAATACAGACCAACACTGCGGCAGCGATTCCAAGGTAGAGAGGTCGACCAAAGTCCGGATTCCCAAAGCCGCCGCCAGACCAAGCGGCAGCTACGGACATTAGCGAAAGTCCTACTGCGACGATCTCTGTTCCCGTCACCACGGGCGGGAAAAAACGCAGGAGTTTCCCCACCAATGGCGCGACAGCCAAGCCGAACAAACCAGCAGCGATGGTAGCCCCAAAGATTCCCGACAAGCCCACTGTAGCGTCGGAACCGATTGCAATCATGGGGCCAATAGCTGTGAACGTTACCCCCATCATTACAGGCATGCGAATACCTATTGGCCCCACACCTAACGCTTGAATGATCGTGACGATCCCGCACGCGAATAGGTCGGCGTTGATTAGAAAAGCGATGTCGGCCTTAGACAATCCAAGCGCCGCACCCAGCACCAATGGAATCGCCACGGCACCGGCGTACATCACCATTACGTGCTGGCATGCCATTAAGAGCATTGAAATGAAGCGCGCATTATTTCTAGGTGGAGAGTTCTTCATACAGACCTGCGCTGTGGGGCTCCTTGCTTATGGCAACTGGCTGGAGCTAGTAGTCGAAGTAGACACTGAAATGCCAGATTGGATATCTGGTATACCAGTAGCCATCTGACGCAAGCATCCTTCATGCCAGATCCACAAGCTGTCTCGGTGATCAGGTTTCTGAGGGCTGCGCCGGGATTTTATGTTGGGCTTTTCGACCAAAACGCCCCTTTTCGGACCATTTTCTGCGGAGGCTCCCCAAGACAGTGCCAATCCCGCCGGAGAAGGCGGTGTGATAGGCTACCCGGCTGCTAACTTCCATTGATAGCTGGTGCCATGCTCACTCAAAAAATTGTTTCCGCTATTTCAGACGCCATCTATCATCGCCGACTACCGCCAGGGACCAAGCTGAACGAGCGGGACATCGCTGAGCTGTTCGAAGTAAGCCGCACCGTTGTAAGGCAAGCGTTGATACGCTTGTCACAGGATCGGCTGGTAGTGGTCTCGCCTAAACGCTCCTCAACAGTTGCCTGCCCCACCTTCGATGACGCCTACCAGCTGTATCAAATGCTGCTGGTCATGGAAAGTGGGGTCATTGACCAGTTGACCCGCAGCATCAGTGAAAAAGATCTAGAAACTTTACGGGCTCATACCCTGAAGGAGCGAGTTGCCTTCGAAAACCACGACCACGATCTTGGCGACCAGCTTGGCCGGCAGTTTCACTCGCTACTCATTTCGTTTCTGCAGAACGACATCCTGAATCAAATCCATACCCAGCTTCGACGCCAAGAAGCGCTTATCAATGCCTTGTACCGTTCAGGATTCGACTACTGTCAGCTACGAAATGAGCATTCCCGTCTGGTCGACTGCCTCGAACTTAAAGATGGCGAATCGGCTAAGGCCCTGCTGGCCTCGCACTACAACCTGGTCATTAAGGGCTACAAGTTCGACACCGCAGTGCCCCCAGAAATCGACCTGAAATCGGTACTTGGTTTGTAGCGACGGAGGGTGTTGACGCTGCATCCACCCCCACAAGTTTTTCACTAGGCAGGGTGTTTAGGGACTCTCCGATCAAGTCAGCACAGGCAGCCGGACCTGTGCTGAAATAGCGCTCCGTTCATCCACGCCAAGAAGTCTTGCCCATGAGTCAGATGAGCTTCTCCGATTTCGAATATGCCGGTAAGCGCAAGCAAACCCGTCGTGAGCGTTTCCTGGCCGAGATGGAACAGGTCGTACCGTGGAGCGGACTGGTCGCATTGATCGAGCCGCATTACCCAAAGGCAGGTGGCGGTCGCAAACCCTATCCATTGGAAACCATGCTGCGCATTCATCTGCTGCAAAACTGGTTTTCACTGAGCGACCCCGCTATGGAGGAAGCGTTGTACGAGATCACCTCGATGCGCCAGTTCGCTCGACTGACGCTCAGCGCCCCGATCCCCGAAGACACGACGATCATGAACTTCCGGCATCTGCTGGAGAAGCACCAGTTGGCGGCGTGTATTCTGGAAACCATCAACGCGTACCTGCGAGACAAAGGCTTGTCGCTGCGCCAGGGCACGATCGTCGATGCCACGATCATCCACGCCCCCAGTTCGACCAAGAATAAGGAAGGCAAACGCGACCCGGAAATGCACCAGACGAAGAAAGGCAACCAGTACTTCTTCGGCATGAAGGCGCATATTGGTGCCGATGCTGAGTCGGGCCTGGTACATCACGTTCACGGCACTGCCGCGAACGTAGCTGACGTGACGGAGGTCGCTCAGCTACTGCATGGCGAAGAGAATGTCGTCTGTGCGGATGCGGGCTACACAGGCGTGGAAAAGCGGCCTGAACACGAGGGGCGCCAGGTGATATGGCAATCGCTGCCCGCCGCAGCACCTACAAACACTTGAGTAAACGCAGCGTACTATACAAAGCCAAGCGCAAGATCGAAAAGGCCAAGGCGCAAGTACGTGCGAAAGTGGAGCACCCGTTCCGGGTGATCCAACGCCAGTTCGGCTATGTGAAGACTCGCTTTCGCGGCTTGGCCAAGAACACGGCGCAACTGACCACGCTATTTGCGCTGTCGAATCTGTGGAGCTCGCTCGTCATGCTTAACGGAATATTCAGGTCGCAACAAACGACGCCCTTTGCGATCAGGTTCCACAACACGGGGATCAGCTCACCGCGCTGCTTGGGATCAGGAGCAAGCATTCCAAGGAGGTTGCCCACACTGATCAAGTTGTAGCTTTCAAATACACCCACGACTTGGGCGCGCTGAAGCGGGCCAGGCTCTCGGCTTCGAAACGGCCAAAGAAATTTGACGTTATCCAGATATGGCGTGCGGATTTCCCGTTCCGTGTAGACCTCAAAACGCCACCCGCGCTCAGCGCAGTACGATTTTGCCGCGCGAAATTTGGGCAACAGGTTTCGCCACTGCTCGCGAAAATTCGCTCGGTATTTGACCTCATAAAGGATTGGCGGCGGTGATGACGCCGATTCCTGGAATGTGATGAGGCCGTCGGGCGTGTACGACCGCTCCTCACCGGCATCGCCCTTGTATTCGATCCTAACGGGCTGAGGTAGGAAGCTGCTGACGCGGCGATCGAAGCGGACAAGCTCCATTAGGTCGCGCTCGAGGGTCGATTCAAACCGACCCATCAGCGGTACGATGCCTGTGACGCTACGACCGCTAACGCCGATGCTGCGGACCGGCAAAGTGGGCAGAGCCTTCTTCATTCTCATTGATCTCTAGAAACTAACCGTATTTTCTCATTTTACGATGTGTTTTACAGCGGCATCGCAGCGAACCTTACCGCACAGTTCTATGACGTTACCGAGGAGGTCGTGGAAGTACATGTACTGCAGCAAACAGCGCTGACTGCGACAGTCGTTGCATCGGCGCCTGGGGGTCATACTTGTACATTTCAAATGGTGCCGGCCCCTGCAGAAACAGCGGCTCCACATGGCTGGCTGATCGCACACACCAGCTGCAAGCCCTAAGCTTGGAGGAGGGCAAGGAACGTGAGTACCCGATTAACCGAAACAGCTACCCACGATGACTGGCAGGAATTTGAGCACGGTGGCCAGCGCTGGTCGTTCAACGCTGATGAGCTCGCCCAGCTCGATGAGGAAGACGGGTTCTTCCACTTCGTGGACTACCACCGACTGAGTAAACCGACAGTGGAACGTGTAGCGGCATTCATCGACAGCATGTGAACCATCAGCCCGCCCAGCGCGGGTTGAACTCAATCAGTGAGCAAGTCAGTTACGACTGGTGTGGATCGGCAGTGATGCGGATGGTTTGCTCCCTTGCCAACACGCGCTCGATGCGTTGAAACAACCCCTGATTCTTTGCCTTGGCTGCTGGGCGCAGCCGATCGGCCTCCTCGATCACAGCCTGCAGTGCTTTTGCTGGATCGGGTTGCTTGCTCGAATAGCCCAACCGTTGCCCAAGGTCGTACCGCAAGTTCTGCGCAGCGCCGTTTACCGCCTGAGTAAGTGTCTCCTCGCCACTCTCGAAACGGTCAAAATCCCGCCCGAATTGCGACGAAAGCCCCCCTCGTAATAGTCTTCCAGGTAGTTGCAGTCGAATAAGGCCAGATGAAGCTCCATGATCTCCAACAATTGCTCAGCTCGCCCGGGAGTCTCATCGGTGACTGAAGGGAAGCGCTTCGCGATCAGCCCGCTGATTGCTACCAAATAGGCTTTACGCGCCTTGTCTTCTCGTTTTTCGAGTTCAACCCGTACCTCTTTTGCCCGCTCAACGTGACGGTTAAGGTCGCGCAGGAGAACTGCAGCCCGCTTAAGCAGGTCGCGGTCCTCCATATCCAGGAGCTCGCTAAGGCCGATACTGGGGGTACTGAGCTGCTCCAGCTGATTGCAGGTAGCAGTGAGCTGGGCCTGCTGGGTTTTGAGGTCACTACCGCTGCTGTATTTGAGCACTTCGAGGACCTGCGCAGAGGTAATACGTCCGTAGAGCGGGGTCGATTTGGTAGCCATACTGGGGCCTCAGATAATCTTAAATGAAGCATCGGCCCAGCCTCGGAGATGGAGAGCGGCTAGGCCAGTTGGGGGGGCAAGCAGAACACCAGCTTACCATGCGAAGGTTCTAGCAAACCGAGCTGCTAAACCGGCGCGAAGTCAGGTCGCATGCTTCTTAGCGCGGCTCAGGTCCTGTACTCGTGAGGCCGAAATGCCTGCGAGTTTGGCCAACAATGAATGGGGGATAACACCCAAGAGGTGGTTGTATCTAACAGCTCTGGATACGCGCTCGTAAGGCTTCACGCCGAGAAAATCACGGCGCTTTTCGATGATGCTGTAAGGGACCCCTACAATGCGGCTGATCTTGGCGATCGACATGCTGTGCAATAGGGATTCGTAACCCAGCAAAGGACCATGGAAGTCCTGCAGAGGGGCTATTTCGATGGGTTGGAGTAGAGGAGCGACTGGCTCGAACCCGAGCGACTCTCTCGCTTGCTGTACGGCATCGAGCGGCACGTCGGACACTCGAGCTATCTCTTGATCACTCACGAAGCCGAAAAGGGGCTTGTAGGCCCTCAGAGGGTGTCCTATGGGTAGGCTTTGCTGCCGCGGTTTGGGCCTAAACACCGGCAGAATTTTTTGGGACTCCCTGTAGACTTTCACCATGTGGGCCGAGACGCCGCATCGAGCTGCAACAGAACGATCCGAGATAACCCCCAGCAAGTGCGTATAAGGAGCGATAGCTTGCGCTACGGTGTAGGGCGGCAATCCATACGCTTCTCTACGGCGTTTGATGGCGTGCCTCGAAGTGCCCACCTGCAGGGACAGGTGAAGATCTTTCATGGTGCCCAGTAGGTGGTCATAGTCCCGTGGTTTACCGATCGCAGCCGGATTTACGATCCTCGGTAGGCTTGCTTCCATTCAATGCTCCAACACTTGCTAAATGCCGCCGGCATTCCGGTAAAAACTCAACTCAGTTACGCGGCAAAAGGAACATGTTAACAGCCCTCAACCTGAGAGTTCATACCATCCTTTGGGCGGACGAGGTGATCTTTCTGACAATCCAGCACTCCACTCTGAAGGGAAATCTCAGTTAGCGAGGTCGCGGATCGTGCAACCACCCAAGGCACCGAATCCGGGTTGGATCGCTCCACAACTCGTGACTTTGACGACTCGGCCTCCGCAAGGCGAATGGAGGTACGAGATCAAGTACGACGGGTATCGCCTTTTAGTCCGGATCGATGGTGACCAGGTGCAGCTTTTTACGAAGAACGGTTTTGACTGGACC
Organism: Lelliottia jeotgali; assembly: GCF_977070485.1. Taxonomy (NCBI): domain Bacteria; kingdom Pseudomonadati; phylum Pseudomonadota; class Gammaproteobacteria; order Enterobacterales; family Enterobacteriaceae; genus Lelliottia; species Lelliottia jeotgali. The sequence continues at coordinate 117,559 of NZ_CDRVFO010000015.1, read as the reverse complement.
GATCGTATGCCACTGCTTACCAAAGACCTAGAACGCCTGGCCGTGCATTCGGCCTGGCTCGATGGTGAGGTCGTGATCCAGGAGGATGACGGTCGACCTGCCTTCCAAGCCCTGCAGTCGGCGTTCGCCTCAAAGGCCACCGATGACCTGGTATATGTGGCCTTTGATTTGCTGTATCTCAATGGTGCGGATCTTAGAGGTGAAGCTGTCGAGCTTAGGCGACAGGTCCTCGAGGCGCTTCTTGAGCATTGCCCAATGGAGCGAGTGCGGTTCTCCGTGACATTGGATGCTGACCCGATGCAATTGCTTGCCAATGCCTGCCGGATGAACTTAGAGGGAATCGTCGGGAAGCGAGACGGTAGCCGATACAGCAGCGCGCGGGACGGTGCCTGGGTGAAGCTCAAGTGTGGCAATCGGCAAGAATTCGTCATAGCCGGCTACACACGGGCTGCAGCCGGCATTGGCTCGCTATTGCTGGGCCTGCATAACGACGATGGTCAGCTGGTCTACGCAGGGAGGGTTCGCTCCGGGATCAGCGAGCGTACCCTAAAGGCTTTACGGGTTGCTCTCGCACCGCTTGCCCAGGATCGCACCCCTCTCATCGACCCGCCCCGTATGGAGCGCGCAGGGGTTGTGTGGCTTGCCCCGCAGCAGGTGTGTGAAGTGAAGTTCGCGGAGATTACCCCGGCCGGCAAGGTTCGGCACGCCGTGTTCGTCGGGTTACGCGACGACAAGCCGGCCGACGCCATCAGCCTGGAAAACGACAGCGAGCTGGACTGAGCGGACAACTTCCTCAGAAGGTTTTCCGTTAGTCGTGTTCGTTGGAGGCCAGCTCAACACCGCCGTCCCACTCGGCCTGGACCTCGGAACCGCACGACGCACAGGCCGTCGTCACCTCGGGCGCAGATTCCGGAAGTTGCAACTGGCCGGCATGCCCACAAGCCTCGCAGCGGTAGACGTACAGCACTATCGGGGCGGTCGTATCCATGGTCACGTTTTCCTATGGTCAGGCGTAGCGCTCAAGCCGGGAATGCAGTTCAAAAATGAATTTGCTTGAACTGCGCGATTTGTCCTTTCTCCAGCATACGGACTGCACCGCTGGTCTGGGGACGTAAATACTTTAGGTCTTTCACATCGATCTTGAGCTTGCGGGCAGCCTCATCCCAATCGGCAGTGGCCAGGTTCAGAAGCAGCAAGGTGCCAGCGTTCTTGATGAAGTCAGAGCTAAAATGTGCTGGGGACTGTCCTGCCAATAGAATGGACAACCCAAACTTACGCATTTCAGTGACGATGATGTTAATAGGATTGCTAACGTCCTCATCGTTAAATTTCTTGGATTCATCCAACACAACAAGGCGCCGCAGCTTTCCACCAGACTCACCTCGTTGCATCATCTCGCGGATGATGGAACGGAGGCGGAAGCGCACGAACATTTTTAGTTCGTCCTCGGATTGAGCCAAAGGTTTCAAATTGTAGCGCCGCACCCTTGCATTACCAAACGGGGGAGGGTTTGGGTTGAAAATGCCAGTAGCGTGAAGATTCTCAAGTCGAGTGATCACACTTAATACAACGTCCTTGCTGTGGTACTTGATGACATCCTCAAACTCATGGCCAGTTTCAATATTATTTAGGAAGGTCATATGTGCCTCGGCTGCTTTGTCTTTTGCCGAATTGAGTCGCTTCTGCTGTGCCTCCATATCTGCATCATCGCCTCGCGCTTTTGCTTTTGCGAGTTCAGTACGCCTTTTGTTCACCGCCGACATGCACCTGCAATATTCCTCAAAACAGCTCAAGGCTTTTTTTCCATCGCCACTGTCGTCCACCCCCATCCAAAGTGAACGCAGCTTTCGTTTCGCAAGCCGGATCACATCAGGTAGCGTAGGGTAAACACCACGGAGGTCATTCCACTGCTTTGTCTGAATTAAGTGGCGAATTTCATCCTCGGTCGCTTCACGCCGCACCCAGGTACGAGGATCACCAGGCAGTATGCCGCGGGCGGTGTACGCATCTGTTAGCAAATGCCGAAGCACACCTTCCTGATTACCGCCGAGCTTTCTTGAGGTTGAATTGATCGACTCAATGACGTCATTCACTGCGCGACGAACACCGCCATAATGCGGATCAGTATTTAGAATGAGCGGGTTGAACCCGTAGCGTGATGACTCACTAAACATGACGGTCTCTGTGCCAGGGATCTCGATATCACCGTGATAGTCGAAGATGTCGATTTCGATCTCTTCATTCATGTTCGTCACGAACTCGCGAATCCAATGAGTTTTACCAGCACCGGATGTCCCGGCAACACCAACATGGTGATTCGAAACTCGGTCCTCTGACCAAACAACAGGTAACTCAACGTTATCTTTTTTGAGTTTCCAGTAGTCGTTCCCCAATTTGATAGCTGTGGACATAAAAACTCCTTAGTCGTCGAAGGCTTCTTCGGGTATCTCTAGATCATCCCCTTCATCACCCAGCAACTCCTCGAATTCGTCTTCATCACGAACCTGGTGGTAATAGCCGGAGAGCCCTTTCGCCTCTGCAGCGTGTACTGCTTTTCGAGCAGCTTGGAACAACACAATGCCGCGTTGTTCAGGGCTCACTTCAAACCGGGTAATAGTGTCCATGTGAGCTGCCGTTGCCACAATTTCATCGAGAACCGGATCATCCAGCTTTGGATAGTAGGCGGATTCGACTCTGCGCAACTGGGCAGTTACGTAATCGACTGAATGGTGATCGGTTATGCTGATCTTTTCGGCGCTGTGAGGTAGCCGCGAATATTCTGGTCGCTCAATTTGAAGGAACCGGTTGATACGTGCCGACAGTTTGCTAGTTTTTTTGTGCTCATCCGGGATGTAGAAACTGGAGCTCGGAACAACGCTATCTTTGAAGATGACCATGCCTTCGCCGGCTTGGAGCTTTTTCAAATCAGGCAGCTCGATCTTGTTACGTTTCTCAATATTGGCTCCCGCTTGAGCGCGGAAAGAGGACTGCATGGCACCGGAGCTTTCATCGTAGCCACCCAGGACACTGTAATACCCTTCACCGCCAGCCTTGCGGATGAAGTCGTAGGTGTCCTCAGGGTCTTCCAATGCGAGCACCCACTTAACCTTGGTATTGGCCAGCATCGAAGCAGCTTCGTCAGCTGCCTCGCCACGTTTCAGACCTTGCATGTCTTGAACTGCCGCAACCATCATGAAGCCCAGACTACGAGCCTGTGCGAACATTACAGCGATCCCTGCAGCAAAGTAGTAAGCCAGCTCATCACTGATGATGAGGTAGGGGTTGGGCGCATTGGTCGCTTTTGTGTCGAGCACCTGCTCTTTCGTCCCCTCCAGTTTGTAACCGAGGTTCTGTGCCATCATCAACCGAATGGACGAGATATAGAGCTTGCCCAGCGATGCCGCTTCGGAGGCTGATTTCTCCAGGCTCGGGATCATCACCACAAGCAGCCTATCGTTAAGCAACACATCCATCATGTCGATTTCCGGATACTTGTCGCTGAACACGTGCGAGTAGGTATCCATCATCATCGAGAAAATTCGCGAGAATTGACCAGTCAAATAGCCATGCTGGTTAAATACCTCCGCGTCCCATTTAGAAGGATCGTCCACCAAGTCGGGGTTGAAGCCCGGCAGGCCGGTCTCAAAGTACGCTTTGATAGGCAGGTAGGCAGTCTCGGGAATCAGTCCCTGCTGGCCTTCTTTGTATAGCTCGACCAGATTCTTCAGCGCGAGATAATGCCGGAAGGTAGCAACGGAAATTTCAATTTCGCCCCTGGCGCGTTTGTAGCAGAGCGTCCTGATCACTGCGTCGACCATGTTGATCGCTTTTTCTTGCCACTTCGCACCATCGCCACTGGCCGCAGGCAGCAGCGACGCCAAGAGCTGCAGCAAAAAGTCGGCAGCACCGTCACCAAAGGGATTCAGCGAGTTCGACTGCGCTCTAAAGTCCGAGGTCCACTCTTTTCCATTCTCGCGTGCCACCATGCTATCGAATGGGTCCATACCCCCGGTCAAATAGTTGAGGATCAAGAAGTCATCTTCACGGCCTAGGCGCCTGGCAAGCGACCACAGGCAAAATGCTAGGTTGGAGTCTGCTTTGCCGTCTGCGTAGCAAGCTCCCGATCCCCAGCAAAGTGCGTTGAAGAACAGCGCCATGAGAGTTTCACTTTTTCCACTGCCGGTGGTTCCAGGAATCCACATATGCGTACGGCAGTCGGAGTTGTTGAGCCAAAGTTCTCGACCTTCGTCTTCACTCCTTGCAATGCCCTCGGCGTTTGGCGTACGCAAATACCCCAGATACATGATGCCACCAGCAGCAAGGAGCTTGCGAAACGTCCGAGAGCTTTTAAATAAGCCCCACAAGGTTTTTTGTTCGACCAGTTCTTCGTAATAATCAGTTCGATCTTTACCACCGATGTCTTTTGGCATGCGCAATGGCATTCGAAAACGCTGATCATTGAAGGACATAACCATCATGCACATGATCAGTATCCAAACAGGCCACGCGGCAGGTTGATAGATCATCAACCCAATAAGTGCGAGCATCGCCAGCTTGAAGTTATTTGGCCGATGAAGTGAGACCATAAATCGGGTCCAAGCTGACCGGGTGTCTCTGGACAAGCGTCCAGCTTGGATCTCGTGTTGAGAATCGATAGCCATTAATCGTCTCCTACGCGCTCAAGGTAATGCCAATAGCGCGTTCAAATTGCAAGCTAAGCGCTTTTTTGAAGAGAGCCGCATCGCGAATACGGGCTATGACAGCCCGACCGCGCTCCGCTGCTTTAACCTGGGATTCGGGGATCTCGATATCCAGACGGTGCTTAACAAAATCGGTCAGAAAACGGCTGAGCGGTTGCGCTTGGTTCAGCATCTCAATCCAATATTCGAGACCGTTTTCTCGCAGGACACTGTCCGGGTCGGTACCTTCTGGAAGGAATAAGAATTGAGCATTTTTCCCATCGCACATTTCTTCCAAAACAACCGCAGAGGATCTTAAAGCCGCTTTTCGTCCCGCTTTATCGCCATCGAAGGCGAATGTAACGGTATCTGCGTTTTGAAAGAGCCTACGCATTTGCACATTGGTAAGGGACGTGCCCATGGGAGCAACTGCCCGCGAATCACCAGCCTGGTGGAGGCTCAACACATCGAAAAAGCCTTCGACCACCACCGCATGTCTGTCAGCGCGGATGAATTGGCGGGCGATGTTGAAGGCATACAGCTCCTCGCCTTTATGAAAAAGTTTCGTCTCTGGCGAGTTAATGTATTTAGGCGTTCGGTCAGGGCTCTCAATAACAGATCGGCCAGCAAAGCCAACCAGGGCCCCGCCGTGGTCGTGAATCGGGATCATTATCCGGCTTCGAAATCTGTCAAATAACCGGCCATCTTCGGCTTCACATACCAGACCACAATCAATCAGGATCTGCCGGTCGTGGCGCTTCAGCAGGAGATCTGCAATACCAGTACCTACGGTGCCTAAACCGTATTTACCGATCGTCTCGGAACTCAACCCTCGCTGTTGAGTCAGGTAGCCATATGACTTTGCATTCCTCTGAATGCCTCCGGCATAGAGGGTTTGGGCATCCTTGAGGGCTCGGTACATGGCTGCCAACTCTGCATTCCGGGCTTGATCTGCCGCAGTATCCTGGCAGGGCTCAGGGAGTTGGATGCCCGAAAACTCGGCAACCGCTGCAACGGCATCAGGGAAGGGCAGGTGGTGATGGTCCATCATCCACGTGATAGCGTCACCCTTCGCGTCACATCCATAGCAGCGGTAGAAATTACGCTCTGGGGAAACACTAAACGACGGCGTTTTTTCTTTGTGGAAGGGGCAACAAGCGCTAAAGTTTTTGCCCGATTTCTTCAGTGTAATGTCACGCGATATCAACCCTACCAAATCCGCTGCTTGGCGGACTCGGTCGAGAAACTCGTCACTGTATCTAACGTACTTCCCCATGGGCGATCCCTACTGAGCCTGCGTCTGTTCCAGCCACTGGGCAATAGCTGCCGCTTGGTTGGGAAGGGTGAGCGGCGTCTGCGCGCCCTGCTGGTTGATCACTGTTGGGGTGCCCAGGAACTGCAGTTTTCTGAAGACTTGGTCATTGGCCCGAACATGGGTAAGGCCTTCCTCGCATACAGGCCCATCGATCGGCCGCCCCTTGGCGATGGCTTTCCACATCGAGGCGCGCTGCTCGATCGGAGCGCAAAGCATCTGTGCGATAGGCTTGGCTGAGCCTTCACCACCGATCACCGATACAGGGAAGATCTCAACGGTATGATCCGCGGCGAGCTGCTCGAGCTCAGGCTCGAATTTCTGGCAATGAGGGCAAGAAGGATCAGAGAAGACGTAGACAGTCCCTTTAGCCCCTTCGGATAGCTTCACTGAATACTTGCCGGTAGCCACCCCGGCCTTGATCGCCTCGCGGACAATTTTCGGGTCTGTTGGTTTGGGAAGGCCGGGGATGTTAGAGAGGTCTGGGGCAGGCTGTTGGAATGTCTGTGGGTTCTGTGGGGCAAATGTCGGGGTAGGGGTCTGTGGTGTTTGGAGACCGCTTCCCGAACCATACTGCGCCTCGGTAGGCGCCTGCAGCCCGGTCAGTTTTGCCGCAAACATGTTCAGGCCGAGGGCAAAAATGATTGCGAAAGCGGGGATAACTCCCCACTTTACGATCCCTTTGGCCCGGGAGGTCCAGCGCCGGCGCAATCCATGCGAAACAATAGCGCTCTGGAGTGCATCAAAGGCGTCAGTAGCCAGTTGTTCGGTGCCAAAGGACTCGAGAACGACCTGCTCCAGCTTCCCGCCAAATGCGCTGGTCACGAGGATCTGCTTACCCTCACGCTTCAGAGACAGCCCGCGCTCCAAGGGCAACAACGATACACTCCGTTCTTCACCAGTCGAGCCGAAGTGAATGTGAAGGGTGTTGTCGTATTGACGAATCTTGTCTCGGTTCTTCATTGGATATCTCCAGTATTGAGGTCGACGAGACCAAGCTTGGCCAGATACTTTTCAACCCCGTCGATTGCATCTTCGATAAATGGCTCGGTTAATCTATAACCCGTGTCATCGGCGTAACTTTCCCAGTGGGTCTGCGTGTAAACTGCTCCCGCTTCTATAAGCGGAGCTTTACGCTTACCTAAATTCAGCGCGTAAAACAAAGGGCGGTCCATCCCTTTCAACCAACGAAACTGAGACGATGGCAATTTTCCCAAATTACTAGCTTGCTGGTGCATGGCATAAAGCATTGTTCTAGGGTAGGGGTGTTTATCAAGAAAAGTTTGAGCTTCCGGGTGTATGGCATACTTCTTGAAAGCATCGTCAGCCAAGCTCAAATCGGGGTAGCCCTTTTTTCCCTCAAAGGTGTTGTGGTGGCATGAACGATTCAGAGCGTCCAGCAGCTCCTGGGCCTTTTTCATATCGCGCCCATCCGATAACAGCCTGGCGCCGAACACTGCAAACAGGGCTCGCTCGGTAGGACTCAGCTCATTCAGGCTTTTGATCCGGCTACCCAAGTCTTTCACCAGCAGCTCCCGGCAGCGCTCCCGGTCGAGCCGTCGGTTGACGATGAGGCCACGCTGCAGAGCCCATTCTTCGGGATGGATCGCGCTGCGATGCTCCTCAGGATCTTCATTCAAAAGCAGCGTGTGCGGATCGCCGTAATACAAGGACGGGATGATTGCGGGCGAATGGTTAGACATCACCCATGGCAGCGTTTCTACTGTGATAACTCGGCGAGTTTTGTTAGCCGCGTGCCGATGCGCCGCACGAAATCCACGTAGCGCTAATATGACGGGGATGAAAATGAAAAAGTACCCGGAAATATTGAGCAGACGCAGCAAGTCAGCAAACTTTACTTGCGAGGGGTTCATCGCAAGCTGGGCCGCTTCGTATCGCCACAGGCGAATTTGATCTGGCATAAATGACCAATCAAACACACCAAGTTGGTGCCAAGCCCATTTCAACCCCCAGTAGCTGATCGTGCCGTGCCAGCGAGACCAGCACATCCAGCCAAACACAACAGGAAGTGCGATCATCACCAACCACACAACTCCCATACCATCAGACTCACCCTGGTTATGGCGCGCCATATTCCCTCCTAGAATCTCAATGAGTTGTTATATACGCGCTGTATATAGGGATATTTGAATTTCGGAGTTCTTGAGTGGTAGTGCCCAACACCGTCCCAAAAACTCCCACCGGCCTGATTAATTTCGTACCGCAGGATGTAAGCGCCGGCCCTTGCCGCCCAGCAGAAATCGCTCGTGATGAGTTCGGGCGGGACGCCGAACTCGCTTTGCAGGCGGTTTGCCCAAACCGTGTTGATCTGGAAGGGCCCGTGATCGACCGTCCCGTTCTTGTTCACGCTCTTCAACGGTTCACCGCTGCCGCTCTCGGTAAGCCATACAGCGATTAGGCCACGCAATGGCAGGCTGTAATCCCGAGCAGCCTGCACCATGCAGGCAGGTACCAGGTCTTGGGCGACATCAGGCGGTGGAGCGGGAATTGGAACCATTAGGCAATCCTTCCGTAATAACCCGTGATGGTTTATGATTTTCCGTATGATAGCTATTCTACGGAATCAAGGCAAGGCAAACCATACCAGTCGCTGGGTAGGTCCAGACGGCTCCAGACTTAAGGGTAAGGAGGGTTGATGGAAAAAATTCTTTGGATCGCTGAGAAAGAATCCCAGCTATCGCAGGGTGTATTCCCTGTGCTCAATGGACACTCTTCTGATCGTGGGGCAGGCTGGACGAAACATGGTAACGACTGGTGCGTATGGCTGGATGGACATGCCTTCCAACAGGCGACGCCTGATGACTATTTGCCGGACGATCTGCCTACTACCGGCAAGGGTCGGAAAATTTGGCGGATGGAAGATCTGCCAATTATTCCACCAGAACAACAATGGAAAATTCTGCCTGATCCTCGCAAACGGCCCCGGCTCAGCAAGCTGAAAGAGCTTCTGGCCTGGTGTGACGTTGTGTACCACCTTGGCGATCCGGATAGCGAGGGACAAAGTCTGGTCGACGAGGCGCTTGAGTACTATCGCTGCCGCAAGCCTGTTAAACGGGTGTTGATCAACGACTACAACCCCAGCAAGGTCCGCGAAGCACTCGCCAATATGCGTGACAACTCTGACCCGCTGTTCAGTGGATGGCGGTTGTGGGGGCTTGCTCGGAGCCGTTATGACTGGCTTTTGGGCATGAACGGTACAAGGGCGATGACCCTTCGAGGGCGCGACATGGGCCACCAAGGATTGCTGCCCGTTGGTAGCGTGCAAAGCCCTCTGCTGTACGTCGTCCGCGAGCGGGACCGAGCGATCGAGTCTTTCAAGCCTGTCCCTTATCAAGACATCACTGCCGTTTTCACAGCCGAAGCTGGGATTTCAATCCGCGGCCGCTGGATGCCACAGGATGACCAGGCTGGCCTGGATGAATCCGGTCGCCTGGTCGACGAAGGGGTTGCTAAATCCCTCCTTGCACGCCTGCAGGATGGTGTGCCCGGGGAAGCCTCAGTCATCGAGCACTCGGTCACCGACAAGAAGAAGGAGCCCCCACTTCCCTTGTCCATGAATGAATTGCAAATGGAAGGTTTCAGCCGCTTCGGCTACACCGGTGACGAGGTAATGGAGGCCGCGCAAAAGCTCTACGACACCTACAAGGTCATGACATATCCTCGTACCGATGTGCGCTTCCTTTCTGAAGCCCATCATGCCGAGGCGCCCTGCGTGATCGCCGGCATCATACAGCTGCGGCCAGATCTGCAGGCCATTGCTCGTGAGCTGGACCCATACCGCAAATCAGCAGCCTTCAATGATGCGAAAATGCGTACTCCCACGGGGGAACCCACCCCGCATCACGGCATCATCCCTTCAATCCCGGAAAATCCAGTCAATGTGGCTGACTGGTCGGAGCCTGAGCGGAACGTGTACGACATGGTGGTGCGGGCGTATCTTGCCCAGTTTGCAGCCGATTACCGGTATCGGTCGATGGTGTTGCGCATTCGCGTTCAGGTTGGTGAGGTGTTCGCCGCAACTGGTGTCTGCCCAACCGAGCAAGGTTGGAAAGCTGTTTACAAGGAACCCCCACCGCTGGATGGTGCGCCCGCCGAAGATGAAGGGCCCGAGGGTGAACTCCCTAATGTGCAGATCGGCGATCTGTTGCAGTGGCTGGAAGTAAGTGCAACAGGCAAGGTGACTACTGCGCCACCGCGCTTTGACGACAACATGCTCCTCGATGCAATGAAAAACTTGCATCGATACGTAGACGATGTGGAGTTGAAAAAGCGGCTCAAAGAGGGTGAGGGGATAGGTACTACTGCCACTCGTGCAGGCATCATCGCCGACATGAAGCGACGTAGCCTGTTTGTGCCGGCGGGGGGAAAGGGCAAAAAGCTCATGACCAGCCCTGAAGCCAGGAGCTTGATTGACGCTCTGCCCATGCGCGTTAAAGACCCCGCACAAGCCGGTGCCTTCAAGCGCTCGCTGGATCAAGTCGCTGATGGAGCGATGAGCCTGAGCGACTTCATGCGCTACGCCGAGGAATTCGTTCGTGACGTTGTAGCCACGGCCAAGGACGCCTCTATCACGCCCCTCCCGCCCGCAGCTGGCGAAGGCGTTCCCTGTCCTAACTGCAAGAGCGCATTGCAAAACCGGGGCAAGCGTACCGTATGTTCCAGCTGCGAGTTCGTGCTTTGGCACGAGGTATCAGGAAAGACTCTCACTCCAGGCCAGGTCGAACTGTTGTTGGTGAAGGGTGAAACACCTGTCATCAAGGGCTTCGTGAGTCGTCAAAAGCAGTCCAAGTTTTCCGCGAAGCTGAGGCTGGACACCGGCACAGGAAAAACGACGTTCGTGTTCGACTCAGCACCCAGCACCCCAGATCGTCCAGCTCCAGCTGTGCCGGCGATGTCGTCCAACAAGCTTGAGTGCCCACGCTGCTCAGGTGAGATTGCAGCGGTACCAGGTCACTTTGAATGCAAAGCGTGCCAGTTCAAAGTCGGTGCAGTGATCGCCAGTAGGCCGCTGAGTGCTTCTGAAGCGGATGCGCTGTTCAAGAGCGGGATTACGGAGAAGCTCTCTGGATTTCTCAACCGTGAAAAGCGCCCATTCACCGCTTACCTCAAACTCAACCGGGATAGCTGGAAAGTCGAATTCGACTTCGGCAAGAAGGTGGGCTGAATGATCACCGATTTCCTGAACGAACATGACCGGCAGCTGCTGGCCCACGAAAAGGGTTTCCAGGATCTGGTGCTGCAGCACATGCGAGCGCTACCTGCGCTGGAGTGGATGAGGTTCAGAACCATCGCCCGGGACAATAGCGCTTGGGGAGATGCCGCCGCGCGAAGCCTCTACAAACACGAGGAGGTGCTGCACGCATCACTCAACCTGCCAACGTTGGGTTTGGGCGACTTGCCCAAATCCTATGCCGCCGGGTCCAGCGTCATAGGCCAGCTCGGGGGACAACCCGTGCTCTATTTTGAGGGCACTGGCTATTACGCATGGGCCATGGCTCCCGAAACATCGTCAATCCTCGAGGCTTCAATCACTTATCCAGCCTACCCGCCAGGGTGGGCTGAAGGAGATCGTTCATGATTCGCCGCACATTGCCGATCCTGCTGATGATCCTATTGGCTGGCTGCAACCAGGAGTCAGGGGCATCAAAAGAGCCTGGCGAACACAGGGAAGTTATCCAGGGGATGCACACCCAATTTATTAAAGTCACCGAGGGTCAGAATCAGTGGTATGAGATGGCCATTTCGGTAGACGACAGCAATACGTTCCGCATGCCAGTGTTCTTTGCTGAGGACGGAAAATTGGTTCGTGTCGATGACAAGCAAGCTCGCAAGCTGTTTGATCGGTGGCTCAAAGAACGAGCCAAAGGGATAGCAGCGTTCAGTTCAGTAGACGAGCAGGTTGGCTTCAAAGGGCCATTCCTGGCGCTCGACGTCAAACGGTAGGGAATCAAATGTTCAACGAGACTGAAATGAAGGTCGTCCCGGCCTACTTCGCCAAAAATCCTGCAGGAATGTCGGTGCCATTTATCGTCTCCCTGATGCTGGTGGATGCGGATCACAAACCTGCTTTGCCGCCGTCGGTTGAGACCTCCATCGATCGCACGGCAGGTATCACAGGCGCGGAGGGGGTGGCATTGGCGAACGTCTATGACACCGATGATTTACGTGCCTTGGCGGTCAATAGCATCAACCGAGCCCATGGCCTTAAAGAGTTGGCCATCGTGCTGTTCCGCTGCCAAAGCGCGCCTACTGCGGAACAACTGATGACCGTGTTGAATGACTGCTTCGAGCTGTCCTTGGTCAAAGACATCGCCGCAAGGGGAAGCGATGAATAATCGAATCATGCGGTTATTTGTAGGTGCTTTGAGTGCCTTAGTGGGCCTGGCCATGGCGATCAACTCTCGACTCAATGAACTCAGTACCACAGCCGATTGGCTTCAGTCTGCGATATTTTTGATACTTGGCCTCGCCTTGATCACCAAGGCCTTCACACCAAAAAAGAAGGACAATTCCATGCCGGCACAGTGGACGGATCACCAGCTTGCGGCCTTTGAAGCCGCGATGGAAACCATTGGCAACATGATCGCCCTCAAAGCTCGCGACATTCACAACGAGCGCAGCAAGGACGAACCGAACCAGGCCCTGATTGATCAGCTGAGGGCCGAGCAAGCTGAGCTCGTAGTCGAGCGCTCCCGGCTTCGCATTGACGACAATTTGGCGGTAGCGCACGCAATAGAGCGCTACGGGCCGATTGTCAAAGCTTCGGTTTGAAGGGGATACCTCATGGCATCTCCCGATCACGTTGGCCTTACCGTTGCTCAGGCCCAGGCGATAGTGGATCGATTCATGGCCGAATATCGTGGTCACATAGGTGTGACTGCTATTATCAAGGCCACGCAGGAGGAAATTTATGGACCCGACGCCGCAAGAGAAAAAATCGGATACCGAATTGACGCAGCCTACCACCCAGCAAGAGCCATCTTTACCCTTGCCGCTTCCAATATGGGTGATGAAGGGGCCGTGCGACGAGCGCTGCGCCACGAGCTCCTCGGGCATTATGGGCTTAACACCTTCAATCCCGAAGAAAAGCGGGAATTCCTGGATCGCGTTCTTGAAACGCGCGGCGAACCTTCACTAGCCCATATTTGGGCGTACGTGGATCAGCACTACGCCAAACTCCCCGGCATCCATCGTGCAGAAGAGGTCTTCGCATTTGTCGCGGAGGAGGAGCGTTCATTCCTCGGAAAAGCATGGGACCGCACCCGCAATGCCCTACAAGGCATGTTGAAGGCCGTCGGACTTTCAGACGGTAGGCTTACTATCAGCGAGCTGCGCATTGAAGCTCAGGCAATCGCTGCTGGTATCAAGGAAGGACACCGACAGCAAATGACGTTTCCCAAGGACGACCAGTCGCAATTCCGACTGTCCCCCGAAGACCACGATGCCATTTTTGACGACATCGCCCTCCTGGCGCTCTCCACTACCAAACCTGTCAACCATCCAACCGCCGTTCTTCTCGGGGGACAACCTGGTGCAGGCAAGGCCGGACTCAGCAGCAAAGCACTGGATGAGTTCGGTGGTAACACCATCAAGGTTGATGCTGATGAGCTGCGCAAGCACCATCCGCAATACCTGCAGCTGATGCGGCAGAACGATCGATTGGCCGCCGATCGTACTCATCCGGACGCCGGCGCATGGTCGGTAAAGCTCACCAATTTGGCGATCAAGAATCGGCGGAATCTCTTGATCGACGGGACCATGCGGGATCCCGATAGTCTCGCCAGGCTGTGCTCTCGCCTTCACACCGCTGGCTATCGGGTCGAAGCCCGTGTATTGGCAGTAGATCCCCTCGTCAGCCGCATGAGCATTCATATGCGCTACGAGCTGCAGCGAGAAGCCAACGGATTTGGTCGTTGGTCGAATCGAGATAAGCATGATCAGGCCTACGCAGGCCTGCCTGTAACCGTCGAACGGCTAGAATCAGATAACCTAGTCCATACGCTGCAGGTGTTTAGCCGCAACGGTACCGAGTTGTATGCGCGTCGCCTCTCTGAGGTGGATTGCACTCCAGCAGCTGGCCGACTGCGCATCACTCAAGAACGCGAGCGCGTCTGGACTCCCGAGGAGATTCGCGGTTTCAGTTACAACCTGGAAGTGATCGAGGGAAAGATGCTTGTACGGCGAGCTGCCCCGAGCGAGCATGCTGAGCTGGATGGCATCCGATCGGAGTACCGTCACAAGTACCCGACCGATCTTAGCCAGGGAGATTTCCTGAAAAGGCCGAAGCCGGGCTACTAACAGTACCTTTTAAAAACAGTGAGTTAGAAACGCACATTGTCGTGTCTTCAGTAGTTTGTATAATGACTATTATACAAACTGGAATAGGAGGCGACGGCAATGCCTAGAAAACGGCGGCAGACCCCAGAGAATCAGGGGCAGATGACGTTCGATTTCGCTTTTCAAGAGACGGTAAATACCATCGAGGACCTGCAAGCCGGCCTCGATTCCGACGAAGACCAAGGAGACCGCCATTATGATCACCAACCAAACACAGCCCCTGGAAATCTCCGCACGAGTCCTGAGCCAACAGACACTCGCATCGATCCGCCAGTCGCCGTCGTTCAGTCTCCAAGGCTGGAAGATTCTGGATCGCTGGGCGCTGAACAGCCCGGAACGCCTCAAGGCGATGGAGCTTCAGGGCGAGCTGCAACTGCTCAGCCGGCTATTGGAGCAGCAAGCCCTGGAATTGACGGCCATCAACAGCCTGCCAGCGGACAGCAAGCAGGGTCTGACCGAGCACGAGATCTTGCAAATGTTGGAGATCAAAACGGACCTGTAGCCCCCTCTGACTATGCGATTACCGGTGCTGATTCACTGGGCTCTGGCGGTCCAAAATCGAAATTCCGCGATAACGTCGCTGCCATTCAACTGCTGCAGGTGCTGCACAAGGAAGGCCGTGGCGCCACCCCAGACGAACAATCCACGCTGGTCAGATATGTAGGATGGGGTGGACTGCCGCAGGCTTTCGATCATCGAAATGATGCTTGGCGTGCCGAGTACCAGGAACTGGCCTCACTGCTCAGCCAAGATGAGTACGAGAGGGCCAGGCGCTCCACCCAGGACGCGCACTACACCTCAACCACCGTAATCGACGGCATTTACGAGGGTCTGGAGCGACTAGGGTTCAAAGGTGGCAAGGTTCTGGAACCAGCTGCCGGCATTGGCAATTTCATCGGCCTGATGCCGACAGAAATGCGGAGCAACAGTCGCATCACCGCCATCGAGCTTGACCCTCTGACAGCGCAGATCGGCGCTCATCTTTATCCATCATCCACCTTCATCAATCGCGGTCTGCAGGATGTGGCTATCCCAAGCGCATACTTCGATGCCTGCGTGGCGAACCCGCCCTTCGGTTCGCAATCGTTGTATGACCCGCACCACCGCGAATTGGCTGGTTTCTCGATCCACAACTACTTCCTGGCTAAATCGCTCAATACGCTCAAACCTGGTGGTGTGATGGGAGCCGTTGTCAGTCGGTATTTCCTCGATGCCGCCAATAGCAAGGCGCGTGAACATATCGCAGATACGGCCCACTTCCTGGGCGCTATTCGTCTACCCAACACGGCGTTCAAAGAGAATGCCCTGACCGAAGTAACGACGGATATCGTGTTCTTCCAGAAGGCACTCCCCGGAGACCAACCGGAGCGCCGCTGGGTAGATGTCGGTGAAATACGAGATCGCGAATCGGGTGAGCCAATCACGATCAACCAGTATTTCATCGACAATCCCGAGCAGATGGCCGGCCGGATGGCCCTCACCGGGAAGATGCGCCGCGATGCCGCTGATTTGATGGCGGAGCCAGGCCAGGACCTGAGCGCGGCGATCAGCGCCCGACTTCAATCGTTGCCTGCAGGTGTTATCCGCACCTTCACAGGCGAGCCTCTTGATCATGAAACTGATGGCCAATTAGGTAAACCCGAGGTCGACCTGCCAGCGAATACCAAAGTGGGTTCCTACTTTGTGACCGCTGACGACCGTTTGGCCCGTCGCTTGCCAGATCAGCTTGCAGCCCACGACTACCAGTTCATTACCCCGAAAACCGAGCGGGCAGGCCAACGAATTCGCGGCATGATTGAGGTACGTGACGCTCTGCGCGCGTTGATGAATGCTGAGCAGTCCGTTGACCCTCAAGATCTGGAAACCTTGCGCGGCCGTTTGAATGGACTGTACGACAAGTACGTCCGTCGATTTGGCCACCTGAGTAGCCAAGCCAACCGCCTGGCGATGGGGGAGGATCCTGAATACCCTCTGCTCAATGCGCTTGAGAGCAACTACGATCGCGGCGTATCGGCTGACATGGCACGCAAGCACGGAGTGCCGGCGCGCAATCCCACAGCTGATAAAGCCGCAATCTTCTCGCGCCGCGTGATGAGCCCACGCGAAGAAATTCGGCACGTCGAATCCGCTAAGGATGCACTGGTTGTCAGCATGAACCAGGTGGGCCGTGTAGACCTCGAGCGCATGATCCGCTTGTGCGGTCTGAGTGAGCCTGAACTCCTTCGTGACCTGAAGGGACTTGTCTACTTCAATCCGGGCAAGGATCGCTGGGAAACAGCCGATCAGTACCTGACCGGGAACGTGAAAGCGAAACTCAGGGGAGCGCTTCGAGCCGCGGAACACGATCCAAAGTTCTTGGAGAACGTCGAGGCGCTGCGTCCGATACAGCCAGCAGACATCGAGCCGATCGACATTTCCGTGCAGCTGGGTTCGACTTGGGTACCGGCGAAAACAATCGATGATTTCGTCGTACACCTGATGGGGGATGTACGCCGGCGCATCGACTACCAGGAGGCCTTGGGCAAGTGGATGGTGAACATCTCCGAGGGGGATAACACCACCATGCGCGTCACCTGGGGCACCGAAGCGTACCCCGCAAACAAGCTGGTAGAGGCGGTTTTAACGAACCGCCCGATCCAAGTGAAAGTGGAGGTCGGAAAGGACGATCATGGCCATCCGATCATGCAGGTTGATGAAACTCAGACCGCTGCAGCCAACCAAAAGGCGGACGAGATCCGCGCTGCGTTCACCGACTGGATCTGGGAGGATCAGGATCGTCGTGAATCCCTCTCGCGACTCTACAACGATCGGTTCAACACCAATATTCCCAGCCGCTACGACGGCTCACACCTGCAGCTGCCCGGCACCTCGCTGGACATCACGCTCCGTCCGCACCAGAAGGACGCAATTTGGCGCGGAATTCAGGACGGCACAGCACTGTTCGATCACGTAGTCGGCGCCGGTAAGACGCTGGTGTGTGTCGGAACCGTGATGGAGAGCAAGCGGATGGGGCTTTTCCGAAAGCCAATGGTGTTGGTACCGAATCATCTTCTACTGCAGTGGAAGGATGCCTTCTACGACCTCTACCCTAACGCCAACGTGCTGGTTGCTGAGAAGACGGATTTCAAGAAAGAAAACCGGGAGCGACTCTTTGCCCGAATCGCTACCGGGGATTGGGATGCTGTGGTGGTGGCTCACAGCTCGTTCAAAAAAATTGGCATGCCCCCGGAGACGCTCGAGGAGCTGCTGCAGGAGCAAATCCAGGATCTCACTGACGCCATTTTGGACCTCAAGAGCAGCCAGGGCGATCGCGTGACCATCAAGGAGATGGAAAAGGCGAAAGAGCGGATGACCGAGCGACTGGAAAAGAAAGCCGACACCGGTTCTAAAGACCAGGCTGTCAGCTTTGCCGATCTGGGTGTTGACGCCTTGGTTGTAGATGAGGCGCAGGAATTCAAAAACCTGTTCATCACGACCTCGCTCAGCAGGGTATCGGGGCTGGGTAATCTGGCAGGATCGGAAAAAGCATTCGATCTTTTCGTCAAGTGTCGCTACCTGCAGCAACGGAACGACGGCCGAGGCGTGTTTCTGGCCACGGGTACCCCATTGAGCAACACGATCGCTGAGCTCTACACCGTACAACGATACCTCCAGTACGATGAAATGAAGGCCCGGGGCATCATTCATTTTGATGCCTGGGCTTCGACATTCGGCCAGGTTGTAACCGGCTGGGAGCTTGACGCTACCGGCGTCAACTACAAGCTCAACTCGCGTTTTGCAAAGTTCCAGAACGTTCCCGAGCTGACGGCGATGTATCGAACCTTCGCTGATGTAATCACACGCAAGGATCTACAGGACCAGGCCGAGGCCCGCGGTACCCGATTCCCAGTACCGAAGCTGAAAGGCGGTCGCCCGCAGAACGTGATTGTGGATCGATCGGAGGCTCAAGCTTGGTACATGGGCATTCAGCAAGAGGCGATCGACGCAGAGGGTAATCCGCTGCTTAAAGCGGATGGATCGACGTTCAAGACTTGGAACGATGGATCGATCATCCATCGCATGGAGCATTTGCCGAAAGACCCACGCCTCGACAATCCTTTGAAGATCACCAACGACGCGCGCAAAGCGGGGTTGGATTTCCGACTCATCGATCCCGGCGCTGGGGATTTCGCAGGTAGCAAAGTGAATGCGTGTGTCGATCAAGCATTCCGCATTTGGCAGGACTGGGACGACCGTAAAGGCACGCAACTGATTTTCTGTGACCTATCCACGCCAAAAGGTCCAAAACGCCCAGAACAGGCTGCTGTGAGCTCAGAGGACGAAGAAGAAGGAGAAGCCTCGATCTCTATGGACGATATTCTGGCAGGTGCCAGCTCGTTCAGCGTATACGACGACATTCGATCAAAGCTCCTCGCTCGCGGGATCCCGGCGAACCAGATTCGCTACATCCATGAGGCCAACACAGATCTGCAGAAAGCCAAGCTCTTTGCGGAGATGAATGCCGGCGAGGTCAGGATCATTCTGGGGTCAACAGCGAAGATGGGTGCCGGCATGAATGTCCAACGCCGCCTGGTCGCTCTCCACCACCTGGATGCACCATGGCGCCCAAGCGACCTGGAGCAACGCGATGGTCGCATCGAGCGGCAAGGTAACCTCTTCTATGAGATGGATCCTGACGGATTCGAGATCGAGATTCTGCGCTACGCAACGAAACAGACCTACGATAGCCGCATGTGGCAGACCATCGAATTCAAGGCAGCTGGCATCGAACAATTCCGCAAGGGGGACAGCCTCCAGCGTGTGATCGAGGATGTGGCCAGCGAGGCAGCCAACGCCGCCGAGATGAAAGCCGCGGCCACCGGTAATCCTCTGATCTTCCAGCAGGTGCAAATCGCTGCAGACCTCAAGAAGGTGGAAGCATTGTTTTCCAACTTCAAACGTGGCCAGCACTCGCTCGACAGCCGCATTGCGTGGCTGCGTGACGCCGACTCACGTGCCGATCGGGCAATCGCCCGTTGGTCAAGTGAGATCCAGCGGCGCGATGCCGGCACCAAACCTGAATTCGAGTTCTCGGCGAATGGCAGACCCTACAAAGACGCGGACAAGGAAAGACTGGCCGCGGTATTCGCCACCGCCATGAAGCGGGCCGTCGAGCGGCGGTCTGAAGACACGTTCCAGCGCGCAGAGCTTGTGCCCGTAGGAAGCTATCGAGGTTTCGAAATTCAAGTGTCATGCGAGCGGCAGAAAATCCACTTCACCGTCACCGGTCGGGACTCATACGAGCCGGACAACCTGGTGTATCGCGTTGACGACAAATTCAGCATCAGCGGGTTCATCAGCCGATTGGACAACTTCCTGGAGCGCCTGGAAGGCTGGAGGGATGAGGCCGAGTCGACGCGGGGACGCGAGCTGTCAGAGCTCAACAAAGCGATCCAAGAGAAGGCGAAGCCGTTCCTGCAGCAGACTCGGCTTGACTACCTGCGCGAGGATGCTCGGGATGTGCTTCGGGAACTGAAACTGATGCAAGCTGACGACTCCTATCAGTCGAAGTGGGAGCCAAAATCGGTCCTCCTACAAGGTTCCGCAGCTCCCGGACGGAGTAAAATGCGAGCGTAATGAAAAAGGGCGCCCATGGCGCCCTTTTTCATACTGATCATTTGCGCCCGCCATTCAGCTCTCAACAATGCGTAGCGCAGGGACGTCTACCCAAACTGCACTAAACATCCAGTGCCTGAATTCCTCAACTGTCTGCCCGCTTTTGGTCTGTAGGCGAGCAAGCAATCCCGAAAGCCGCTGCTCCAGACACCCAGCTTCTTCGTCCTCGTACTCGACATAGTCGCTGTAGGGGTCATCCGGTGTAACCGTCCGGCCATGTCATCTACCCAGCCCCGCAAAGCCAAGACATCGTGTGCACTCAAATTTAAGTGAGCACCAGATCTAGCCTTTTAAACGGGTATTTCATGCAGCCAACACTCGGTTCCTATTCCAAGGCCTTCAAAGCCCAGGTCATTCAATATGGGTGCCCAGCACGGCACTACAATTGCCAGCATCGCATTCAGCCGTAAGCGTGCCCGTGGAAGTCGCAAGGCTGGCATGACGCTTTTTTTTGTAAAATTTTTGACGATAGGATGAAGCGTACTCTTCAGAAACTGCTCGTGCCGCCGATGGCCCAGAGGAGCCAAATTCAACCTTCGGGGTTTCAATGCTAGTAAGCAGCTATAACAGCGTGTATGTGCTGTTTTCCTTCGCCGTAGCGATCCTGGCGTCTTATACCGCGCTGGACATGACTGGTCGAGTCACCCGTACCGAAGGCAAAGCATCGGCACTTTGGCTTGCCGGTGGATCTTCCGCCATGGGCACGGGCCTCTGGTCGATGCATTTTATTGGCATGTTGGCCTTCCAACTGCCCATCGAGCTGGGTTACGACCCGACGCTGACTGGCTTATCGTTGTTGATCGCCATCGCCTCCTCCGCCTTTGCTTTGTGGCTAGCATGCCAGACGGAAATGCCACTGCCGCGTTTGCTGCTTGGTGCGGTGCTCATGGGTATCGGAATTGCATCCATGCACTACGTTGGAATGGCGGCGCTGCTGATGAATCCTGTAGTGGAATACGTTCCGTCTTTGTTCGCGCTATCGGTGCTGATTGCTATCCTTGCTTCGGGCGTGGCTTTGTGGATCGCTTTCCGCCTGCGTGGCGAAGGTCAGTACATCAATCGTACACGCATCGGCGCCTCGTTAATTATGGGGTGTGCCATTGTTGGAATGCACTATACCGGAATGGCGGCTGCCCAATTTCCTATCGGGAGCGTGTGCGGAGCGGTCAATGCAGGCATTGATAGCAACTGGCTAATGGTTTTGGTGATTCTGATCACGCTGGCTGTCTGCGCTATTGCCTTGATCGTATCAATGCTTGACGTCCGCACCAGCATACTTGCCAGCTCCCTTGACCTCGCAAACAGTGAACTGGTGCAGCTAGCTCTTCACGACAATCTTACTCGCCTCCCTAACCGTATCCTCCTAAACGACCGTCTTCAGCAAGCGATTCATAAAGCCATCAGGCAGAAGAGCCACTTTGCCGTACTCTTCATGGATCTGGATGGTTTCAAAGCTGTTAACGATACTTACGGTCATCACACTGGCGACCAGTTGCTTCTGCAAGTAGCAAAGCGAATCAACGACGCCAAACGCGGCGAAGATACGGTGGCTCGCCTCGGAGGCGACGAGTTCGTTCTGCTTATCGATCCCGGCGAACCTGAAGACGCTGCGATGTTGGCGCAACGCTTGGTGGAAAATATTCGATTACCTTACGTACTTGGGCGGCAGACAGTGCATGTGTCCGCTAGCATCGGTATCGCTATATTCCCAGAAAATGGCCTAACCGAGCATGAGCTGATGGTCAATGCCGATGCGGCTATGTACCACGCCAAGGAGCAGGGCCGCGATGGCTACTGCTTCTTTGAAAAAGCTATGAACGTTAACGCTCACCTGCAGTTGGAAATGCAACAGGATCTGCGGTGCGCACTGGATCGGAATGAATTTATCCTGCACTTCCAGCCGAAGATGCTCGCCCCAAATGGCCCTATGATCGGCGTTGAAGCTTTACTGCGTTGGAACAAGCCAGGTTTTGGCTTGGTGCCGCCCGTCCGTTTCCTGCCCTTGGCAGAGCGTACTGGATTGATCGTGCCAATCGGTAGCTGGGTAATCCATGAGGCGTGCCGGCAGATGGCCGAATGGCAAGCGTTAGGCGAAGGTAAAGACGAATGGAGTATTGCGGTCAACATTTCGACGGTACAACTGGCCCATGCAAAGCTCGTTGATGTCGTGCGCAATGCCCTGCAAAGCAGTGGCCTGCCCCCCCGTTTCCTGACACTGGAAGTTACCGAATCTACGGCGATGCGGGACGCTGAAGCTGCTTTGATTGCTCTTGATCAATTGGCAGCATTGGGCGTGAATATCTCCATCGACGACTTTGGTACCGGTTATTCCAGCCTGCTTTATCTTAAGCGCCTACCAGCCAACGAACTGAAGATCGACCGAGGTTTTATCACCGAGCTGGCTAAGTGTAACGATGACGCGGCTATCGTTTCGGCCATAGTAGCGCTCGGTAAAACGCTGGGGCTGAGGATCGTTGCAGAGGGTGTGGAAACCGCTGAACAACAACAGATGCTTACCGAGTTGGGTTGCGACATTTTGCAAGGTTACCTGCTGGGCAAGCCGATGAGCGCAGAGAGGATGCTGGAAAGCTTAAGCGCGACCAAGACTCTAGCGTGATACTGCACAAGCCATAGATTCAAGTTGGTGCTTGCTGGTGCAATTTGCAGACCCGCTACATCACCTGATTTAAGCATCAGTTAAACATTCGAATTGGGATTTACGGCTTCTCCTCATTCGTCCGATAGTAAAATTCACTCTAAGGCTAATCAATGTTCAACAAGGCAATCAAGCAGACCTTGGCTGAGGCTCTGCAAAAGCTTCAGGCCGCAGAAGCAAGGGCCGTGGCCGTTGACCGTTCGACGGCAACAATTGAATTTAAACCCGATGGCACCATCATAGGTGCCAATGAGAACCTTCTTACCACCATGGGCTACCGACTGGAGGAGATCGTCGGACAGCACCATCGTATTTTCTGTTTTCCTGATTACCAGGCGAGTGCCGACTATCGTAAGTTCTGGCAGCGCCTGGCTGGTGGCGAGTACATACGTGAACGTTTCCTGAGGCGTAATAAGCAAGGCCTGGAGGTCTGGCTCGAAGCCAGCTACAACCCTATCCGAGGCGCCGATGGTCGCGTCGAAGGCGTGCTGAAGCTGGCCACCGACATTACTACTCAGGTGATCCGTGAGCAGGAGCAGAGCAGCATGGTTCAGGCCATCAGTCGCTCGATGGCTGCGATTTCCTTTAACTTGAAAGGTGAGGTTCTCGACGCCAACGAAAACTTCGAGCAGGCCATGGGCTATCGCCTGGATGAGATTCGGGGAAAGCACCACCGCATGTTCTGCACACGAGGTGAAGCGGACTCTCCTGAATACCGCGATTTCTGGGAGCGACTGAACCGTGGTGAGTTCTTCTCTGGACGCTTCCAGCGACTCAACCGGCATGGCGATACCGTCTGGCTGAGCGCAACCTACAACCCGGTATTCGATGCCAGTGGCCGGCTTTACAAAGTAGTTAAGTTTGCCCGTGATATTACGTCCCAAGTGCGCCAGCAGCAGGCAGAATCCGATGCAGCCACGCTCGCCTACAATATATCCCAGCAGACGGACAGAAGCGCTCGCCATGGTGCCAAGGTCATTAGTGAAACGGTCGAGGTGGTACAAGGCATAGCAGCCGAGCTCTCACGAGCGGCTGAAGGCATCACTGCAGTCAATCAGCAGTCAGAGATGATCCGCAGCATCGTGCAGACCATCCGAGGTATCGCCGAGCAGACCAACCTACTTGCTCTAAATGCTGCTATCGAAGCTGCAAGGGCGGGTGAACAAGGCCGAGGTTTTGCGGTGGTCGCCGATGAAGTACGAAACCTTGCAGCCCGCACGGCGCAGGCCACCGTGGAAATCGTCGATGTTGTGAAGCGCAACCATGAACTAGCGCAGGATGCTGTGGAGAGCATGCAGGCTAGTCGCCAAAAGGTCGATCAAGGCGTCGATTTGGTCAGCCAAGCCGGCTTTGTGATAGAGGAAATTCAGAGCGGAGCACGGCAAGTAGTCGACGCCGTGCGCCAGTTCGCCGAGGCAAAGGAAGAGCTCTGATGTAACTGTATCGGGCACAACCTCGTAAGGCTGTTCCAATTTCTCACGATAAGCGTGCTTGTCCAATATGACATCATCGCTGCTTACTGGGCGCAACTGAACGTTTGCATCCGAGCATCACGTCTTACGCAATTAGACCGGTTGCCAAATATGCGGCAGCAAATGATCGATTTCACTCGCCCGCTGCGTCGGCAGGCGTGTGAGCACGTCCTTCAAATAGGCATACGGATCATGACCGTTGAGCCGCGCAGACTGGATCAAACTCATGATCGCCGCCGCCCGTTTTCCGCTGCGTAGCGACCCTGCGAAGAGCCAGTTCTTGCGTCCAAGAGCCCATGGTCGGATCTGGTTCTCTGCCCAATTGTTGTCTATGGGTACAGCCCCGTCATCGAGGTAGCGCGACAGCGCTGCCCAGCGTTTCAGGCTGTAATCGAGTGCTTTGCTGATGGCTGAGCCTTCGGGCACAAGGTCGCGCTGGGCGCTCATCCAGACATGTAGCATGTCCATTACCGGGACGGCTTTTTCTTTCCGTATTCGCCGCCGTAAATCCGGCTCCAGATCGCGGACTTCGCTCTCGATTTCGTACAACAACTGGATATAGCGCAGGGCTTGCTCAGCAAGCGTGCTTTTATTCGTAGCGTGCAGCTCGAAGAATTTGCGCCGTGCATGGGCCATGCAGCCGATTTCGGTCACGCCGAGTTCGAAGCTGGCTTTGTAACCGCCAAAATCGTCACAGACCAGCTTGCCCCTCCAGCCTTGCAGGAAGTTGCGAGCATGCTCTCCGGCACGGCTGGGGCTGAAGTCATAAACCACCGCTGCCACATCCGAGAACTGGCTGGTGGCGTAGGCCCAAACATAGGAACGGTGGGTTTTCTTTGTTCCCGGCATGAGCATTTGCACGGGTGTTTCATCGGCATGAATAATCTGCTGCCCGAGTACCACTTCGCGCAGCGCATCGACCAGCGGCTGCAACTGAACCCCAGTCACGCCAACCCATTCGGCCAAGGTTGAGCGTGGAATCGCCAGGCCCGCTCGACCGAAGATCGATTCCTGACGGTAAAGCGGTAAATGGTCAGCAAACTTGGCAATCATGACGTGGGCCAGCAGCCCAGCGGTTGGGATGCCCTTGTCGATGATCTGAGCCGGAACCGGTGCCTGGATAAGCGTTTCGCAGTCATCGCAGACCCATTTGCCACGTACATGACGCTCGACGGTGAACACGCCCGGTGTGTAATCCAACTTCTCACTGACATCTTCACCGATGCGTTTCAGCGCGCAGCCGCATGGGCAGTGAGTGTTGTCAGGTTCGTGATGGATCAGTGTGCGTGGAAACTCAGCCGGCAATGCAGTGCGCTTGGGCTTCTGCTTTTTCTCGGTCGCCGCTGGCACTGTTTGCAAGGCCTGAAGCTCTGCTTCAATCGCTGCGATATCTGTATCGATCAGGTCATCGAGCAAACTGGCCTGCTCAGGATTCATCTGCTCGCTGCGCTTGGCAAATTTCAAGCGCTTGAGCTGCGCAATTTCGAAGGTCAGCTTCTCGATCACCGTCTGATCGCGGTTGATCTTCTTGCCCATGGTTTCGACCGTCTTACCCATTGTTTCGACTTGCGAGAGCAATTGCGCAGCTAAGGCACGCAGTTGGTCGGGAGTCATTTGGTCGAGATTGGGAGAAGAAGTCATGCGCCGAATTTTGCCAGAGCAGGCGCTTCGCGGCGATAGACCGATAGGCTAATGGCAGCCGTTAAAGCAGTGTGATCGAGCCGCCGGAACCTGCTCGTTGCCATGGCAGGCCCAATACCAAGGCTTGGAGTTGCTCGGTGTCCAACTGCATTTCAGAGCCATGACGAATGCTTGGCCAGTGGAACTTGCCCTGGCTCAACCGGCGCGCCGCCAGCCATATGCCGAAGCCGTCATGCACCAGCACTTTCATGCGATTGGCGCGGCGGTTGGCGAAAAGATAAGCACAGTGCGGCTGCGCCGCACCGAACACCGCAATCACCTTGGCTAATGCCGTTTCGGTACCAGCGCGCATGTCCATCGGCTCGGTGGCGAGCCAGATGGAGTCGATGCGAATCATCGCAGAAGGTCTCGAAGAAAGGTCGCGCAGGCAGCAGCATTTTCAGTGGGCCAGTTCACTGTGACGGTGCCACGCGGGTGCTGTATTTCAACGCAAATATTCGATGATGATGTGTGGGATTTCGCCCCTGCCAGCGGCACGGGTAACGGAATAAATGCAGGTTGCAGCGCCGTGCTTTTCTGCGCTTGCAGGCGAATCCATTTGTGGACGAGGTTTGCGTTGAGGTTATGGCTGAGTGCGATGCTGGCAATCGAAGCACCGGGCTGGGCACACTCTTGAATGACCTGAGCTTTGAAGGATTTGGAATAGGAACGGCGTGTTGGCTGCATGAAATACCCGCTTAAAAGGCTAGAACTGGTGCCCACTTAAATGTAAGTGCACACCATGTCTTGGCTTTGCAGGGCTGGGTAGATGACTTGGCCGTACGCATACCATCCGGTTCGAAAACCTTCGAGATATGTGATCGATGCAGCCAGTGGTAGTAGTCATGATCTCGCCATCCTTTTGGAAACCGAGTCGCAAGCTCACTCCAGTCGGTCAAGCTGTAATGATCGGGGTAATTGCAATCAGCATTGGATGTGAATACCCAGTACAACCTTCCGATAGCCGGATGAACCGTGCTGACAAAAACTTCGCTCATGGCCGATCCTCCTTAAGCGCCGCCGCGCCGGCCGTAACTCTTCACTCCGAAAACCAAAAGCCCGCGAATCCGCGGGCTCGATGGTTTTTATTTCCAAACCTCATTCCAATTTGTCGACGAATCGGCCGCGTCACTGGTGTGTCCGACCTCTACAGGGTTGCTGATATGCGTATCGCCGCTACCGACAACGGTGCCAAGGCCGGTATCGTTGACGCCCGTTTGATTGACAGCATCAGTTACGGCCCCGTTAACCTCGCTCATGACTCCGTTGATCTGTCCATTCACCTCGGAAATCACACCGTTTACTGAGGAGCTGGCGATCGAGCAAACCTTGTCCTTGATCATTTGCCAGATGGCAGACAGATCAGGGAAAGAGGTGGTGCTGAATATGCCGGTGATCCCCCCGACACATTTGCCCAAAATGTCTGACGATGTCTGAGCAGCCGTTTGGTTGGTGTCGGCCGCGTCCTGATCTCGAGCCAGGCCGGCCTCACCACCACGCACCGCGGCTTCTCCGCTACGGCAGGTGGCAGCATGGGCTGTCACAGCCGAGCTCATGAGCAGCACAACGAGTAACGCGCGGGTCAGTGTCTTCATACCAGTCCTCCAAGAACATTCAACGGCCAGGAGCATCAAGCTCGTGCCCGGGATTTAACAGCGGGTTGCGCCGGGCTGGGCTGTTGCTTGACGGGCTCCGTCAGAGCCTCGGGCTTTGGGGAAGCGCTTGATTTCTCCCGCTCTTTACGTTGCTCGAGGAAACCCAGCTTGCGGTGCATATCCTCATCAACGTGCTTGGTAACCTTTGCCTTGAGGATCTGGTTATCAACGTTGAAAAGCACCTCATCGAAGTAAACGGCTTTCCCGTCGCCGCGGCGATTAACCGCGTTCCCGAAGCCGATCTGCGTCCACTTCTGGTCGCTTCCATCGTTGTTCGGCTGGGACAGGGTGATAAAGTTAGGCTTGATCTCACCGGTACCTGGGTCGGGGTTACGCTCATTGATGAACGCAAGGACCTGGTGCTTCTCACCGTTGACCTTCACGTATCCCTGTAGGTAATCCCCACTGCCCTGGTACAGGAGCACTGTGGTGTCGTACTGATCGTTATCCAGCTTGGTCACACCGCGAAGGATGAGTTTCTGTCCCGTATTGCTGTCAGCGTTTGCCATACCAACCTCCTGAGGAGTGGTTGAGTCACTGGTTGAAGCGCCGGTAATGTCCCCGGGTACACCGGAGTTGCTCGACCTGCCTTGAAGGCCAGCGCCAAAGCCTTCAATCTGGGATTCGGGGGTATGCTCATCCTTGATAAAGGCTTTCGCCATGATCCAGTCGTACTCGTTCACTGGTGCCGGCACAGGACGGCCTGTTTTGTCGAACCAGTAGTACTGATCGGTCGCAGGCTCTGGCCCAAGAGCGGCCAGATCGTGCTCAAGCTCTTCCAGCGACTTGCTCCAGGTACTGATGGCCTCAGACTGATCTCGCCACCAGGCGGCGGCGTTTACCGCAACAAGGTTCTCAGCCTGTTGCAGATCGGATTCCCCAAATGGCACTCCCTCAGTTGCCTGGAAATGTCGCTGCTCGACCGCTGCTGCAGCTAAATCCCCCAGTTCTACTTCATCAGCAGCCTGTGGAGCTTCTCCTGTACAGTCCAGAGTTCTGGACTTCTCGTACTCGGAGATAGCACCAGCAAGCACGGCGATATCCGCGCCTGGATCGTTGATCATTGGCTGGGGGATGCGCTGACCATTAAGGAAGGTTGCAGGAGCGCTCTCGAGCTTGCCCGTCCCGCACAATTCAGTGTGGATACCGGTCGGTTGCCCTTCACGGTCGAAATAGGCAATGGAGTACGTGACACCATCGACCCTTTCCGATTCGTTCACTAGACCAATTTTCGCGGTGTAGCCGTGCTTAGCAGCCTCGCTGTTCAGCAATTCCCACCTAGCTGAAGGCGTCGTATCTGAGTCATAGGGATACTGGCTGTAGCTATCCAGCGTGAACGACTCCAAAACTTCTGTCGGAATTGAATCCGTCGAGGAGCGAGGGGGGATATCTGTGCCTTGATGATTTTTCAGTGAGGCCAGATAAGCAGCATCTATCTGTTCAATTGCTTCGATGACTTCATCTGGATCCCAGCAATTCTCTAACTGGTACATCCGGTCAAACTCATTGCTGCCAGGCTCGGGCAGTGGCCCGTACTGCTTATCAGCGTCTGCCAGCAGCTCTCTAGCTATGGCGTAACCCTCTGATGCTTCCATCTGCCCGCGGAAGTGCGTATTGAGCTTGCCGAGCTCACTGTCCAGCTTGGCTTGGAACGCGGCGCGATATTTTGCCTCGGCCATGCAGCTTTCGATTGTCCGCAGTCCTTCCGGAGAGCTGTCATGCTCCCACATGACTGCCATAGCGTGATCCTCGGCCCGATACGGCAGCAAATCAGGGTAGTCATTGATATCACCTGTAGGCAGACCGATTGACTCAACGAATCTCGCATCGCGTCCAGCAACTGTGAGGGACTCAGCTGCCAACGGTTCGACTGGGGGGGCCTGCTCACGATCAGCTTTAGCAAGCAGAACGGCTTCCCACTCATTACGATGAACCGTTTTTTCTTCGTAACGCTCGACACGGCCATCGCTGCCACGTACCGGCACCTCTACCGTCACCTGCTTACGACCCAAGTTATTCAACGTGACGGTATCGCCTGCTGCGATTTCGTTCTCGCGGAACACTCGGGCCAGATCTACCCCCCAGGTAACACGCTCTTCTCCGTCGCTATTGCGCAACTTCACGTAGAAGCTTTTGCTTTGCTTCTTGTCGAAAAGATACGGCGCCGGGCCGAAATCTACGATCACACCCTCACGGGCATTCACAGGTGTAGGATCATTTGCGGCCGGTTCTGCAGGTGATGCCGTTTCTTCGCTGGAGGTGCCCACCTTCTCAGCGGTTGCCTCGGTCGGTTTCGGCGTTTCAGTTTGCGCGGCGGCTTTGTCTGGTACAGCTGCAATGGGTGGCAAGCCGAGCAGTTCGCGGCGAATAGCTTCTTGTGCGGGGTTATTGAGTTCTACCGGAACCTCATGCTTGATCAGAACCGCGATCGCCCGGCGCTTAAACTCTTCACTGCCAGTGAGCTCGATAGACCCACCGAACTTCTGTTTCGCCATGTAGAGGCCGGCGAGAATGGCCATCTCATCATCTTTTGCTTCAGCCACCATGAGGATTTGCTGCCCATGGTCGATGAAAATAGGTCTGTCATGCAGGGAATAGAGGACGCTGCCATCGCGCCGCTCCTTGTAGGTGATCTCCTTCAAGAGCTCGCTAATCTGGATTTTTGGATCCTGATCAACACTTTCTTGATCTAAATCAGGGTTTCCACGGCCAAAACCGTTACCGAATGCTTCATGCCCCCTCAAATGCGAAATAATTTCGCTGTAAAGGGCCTGGTCTAGTTCCTTTAGCAATTCCGCATATGTATCGTATGCGAAAATATTCTGATAAACGGTAGTTGCTGCTTCAGCTGTATTCTTGGCGTCAATTGAGCGCCATGACGACAGGTCTGCAGCAACCCAATGTCTGACCAACGCAGTAGGGACGGCCGCAGCCTCTTCTTCGGAAGGTTGGCTATTTAGCCAGGCTTGGTACGCCTTAGCACGACGTTCGATCGCTTCACGGGGAGAGGCCTCCGTTGCCTGCGGCGAATTCAATCGCTCGTAGACAGCTTGGCGGAACTCTTGCATCAAGGCTTCGCTTACTTCGCTCATGGCAATCCTGCCTCCTTCCGGATGGTGGGGTAGTCCGTTGCCCTGAGCCCCCCGTGGAGGGGCTGGGTAAAGTTGGGTTTAGCGCGTCGCTCTGGGCTGGACCGTGACTGCTGAAATTTCGTATTGTGTATATTATTCAAAATTCAGCGGAATGGGAAGCTCCGCGCCCTAAGGCCCAGGAGGGCTACGTCTGCTACATTTGAGGGGATCAAATGTCCTTTGGAACTGATGAAATTCAGCCAATTTGTGGGACGGATTTGGAGAGATGGCGGATCGAGAACGGTCTGACCAAGGTTGCTGCTGCAGACGCCTTTGGCCTGCAGAAAGCGAAGTGGGAAGAGCTAACAGGCCCGGATAAGTCGGCTGAGCAGATCAACGACCCCGTGGTGGCTATGCTGCTTTTTCTCTACAGAACGCATCCTGAGTCTTCACCGGTGCAACCGCCGTTGGATATCAAGGATTTTTACGACTATTTAGGACTGCAAGATTCGCCTCAAGATCGAGATACGTTTGCCACCCTTATTGGTAGATCGCCACCCTCGGTTTACCGCTTGATGCTTCATGATGGCAAGCCCGGTCGGCCGGTCATGAAGTGGGTTGAGGCCTTGAAGCGCATGGATTTGACACCTAAACAGTGCAAACGCGTGATGCAGGATGTCGTAAGTAAGGTAGGTGAACGACAGAAGGTGGAAAGGGTCTTGATTCAGGGTTGGTCAAAAGGTGGCATTGGTGAGCACGACTGAGAAAACAGACTCGCACATTATCGAGCTCTCCAGCGTTTACTTCTACGCTGGCCCAGCGCCGCGGGCGATCGCCTTGAAGGACTGCGGCGCGCTACTCAACGGGCAACCTGGGGACGTGTTCCCGGCACTGTACGGGTATCAGAGCAAGCAGGACGGCTTTATGGCGGCTCGGGCGTACGCTGACAAAAACCGACTCCATTTTACTGTTATCGATTTCCTGGTGGAGCTTGATCACAAGCAGAATCCACTCATGATGAAGCCGGAGGACCTGGCCAACCACGACTTTGTGTCGTTTGCCAGAATGTCCAGGAGCATGATGGATGATCTGCAGGATCTTCTGCGGGAAAGGTTGGTCTGCGAAGGCTTGACCCCGACAAAGACTGAATTGGCGAAGCCTCATCTATTGCTGCAGCAACGCCCCGAGTTGTTGAGCACACTGACGGCCGCTCCGGACTGGGAACATATGAAGGTAATTGCCTATCCTGCCAAGGTGGCCTTCAGTGAGAAGCCATTGACGGTAGGAGTGCTCCCCCATAAACACTGGTCGGCAATCAAGGAGGCGACTTGCCGCCTCAACCCCGGTATCCGGATCACGTTAGAACCTCCAGGGCCAGCCAGTACCGACGCTGCACCATTGGCTGCACAAGCCAGCAGGGACCGAGGTCCTCGAGCACGCTGAACGACTGACATCAAAAAACCGCCTCTCAGGGCGGTTTTTTTCTAATCTCTGAATCGGTTCCTGTACCACCACGGCCGTGACACGATCCGACCTCCGCGCATGAAGCCCAGGAACTTGTTCCAGCAAACATCCAGGGTCCACCCAATATGAGCCATGACGCCGAAGCAGACGATGATCATCACTGCGGTGATCCATACCCACGGTTTATGCCCTACATACAGACAGGCCATCAACGGCAGATAAGCCCCGCAGGGTATGCCGAAGGCCTTGGGTGAGATTGATGCGCCTCTCCAGCTAGATGCCATGGTTTAGACCCTCCAACTCCCAGCGTTTCTTGAACTCTTTAGCGCCGGCCAGGCTGATGAACTCGCCAGCATCAATGCGATCCGCTTGGAACAAACGCCAGGCTTTGTCATCCAGGGTGGCCTCGGCCTTCTCCAGTAAACCCCGAATGAACCGGCCCCAGTCCGTGTAAGGAAGGGACTGTAGTTCATTGCGCACCTCACGATCGAACACCAGGTACTCACGGATCGCAGCTCGCTTGCCGTCCGTGGTTTTGAGCAGGCGTTGAACCAGAATGACACGTAAGGCACCGGCCAGGCGTGAAGCCATACCGGCTTGCTGGTCAGGTGGATAGGTTTGAATTGCACGGTTGATCGTCTCAGCAACAGACTCGGTGTGCATGGTGGCAAAGCATAAGTGACCAGTCAGCCCAGCCTCAGTCATTGCCTCGATCGTCTCGCGGTCCCGAGCTTCACCGATACCGATGATACTGGGTTTACGACGCATGGCATTCCGAAGTGCTTTCGGGAAGTCGCCAATGTCTCTACGCAGTTGCGATTGCGACGGTTGCGGTCCCAACCAGTGCGGACCACCAAGTACATACTCGATGGGGTCCTCATAGGTGATCACTTTCCGGTCGGGCATTTCTGTCCCTGCCTTCTTGTACAGGCCCGCGAGGAAAGTTGTTTTTCCAGACCCAGTGGGTCCGCAGACCAGAACCAGGCCCATTTCTGCGTAGCAGCCCCGGATCAAGTCGGGCTCGATTCCCATTTTATCGATATCAGGCAGATCCGACGGAATCACCCGCATGGTGATCGAATAAGCCTCATCGATGCTGGCTATGCGCGCTTGAACAAAGTTGGTCCGAAAGCGAAGCGTGGTACCCCGAGCCAGCCCAAACTCTTCTCCAGCCAGCTCCAAGGCACGGTCAACACCCTCATCACCCTGCTTGATCATGCTTTCAATTTCAGCGGACCAAGCCGACGCCATCAACGGTGATAGCTGACCTTGCTTGATTGTCGTCGTTGACGCTTTCAGTTGCCGTCCATGCAGCTCGACCCAAATGTAGTCGCCGCCTTGTACGAGAATGTCAGACACCCCCCGATCCGCACACAGCTTCAGAAAGCGCATGAAATTATCGGGAGACAAGTCGCCCTCGAAATTGTACGGATCGAATATTGGACTCGTCACTTGGTCGCACCATCACCGGTCTGCCGGTACTGCGTTTTGACCGTAGGGCGCCATTTTTTAGGATCAGTCTCGAACGTCGCACGGCCGGTTACGCGACGCAATTTGTCGCCAAGCATCATTTGCTTACCATCACCCGTAACAGTCTGCTGGCTTTCAGCCACGCTGGTCGAGCTGATCATGTCGTTCTGCAGAAGAGAGGAATAGAGGTGCATGCCGAGGTAATCGCGGGTCAAACGATTGAAATTGGCGGCGAGGATAGCGTCCGCTTGTTTGTAACCATCGTCCCAACCTTTACGGACTGCTACCTCCCAGATTTCAGCCTCGTCACTGTCTTGAGGGCGTGCTTCGAAGTCGGGCAGTTCAACACTGGCATTCAGAGGCAGGCCAACATAGAGGTAGTCACGCCAAGTAGGGGGAACACTCACAAACCGTTCCTCCCGCTCAATTTTGTAGACGCGATTCGCTGTTCGGACCTGGTCTTGAGAGAACGCAGCAACGTCCCGGGCTTCTACGATAACTGGTGGAAGCGTGCCGTTCTTAGCGATCATGGGAGCGAACTTGAACATTGCATCGAGTGACGGCGATCGTGCGTTAAGGCCATCAACCAGCTCACGAGCTCGAGCTGCCATACCGCCGCGGAAGCCGACAGTGTTACCCATGTCGGTCAGCAATTGATTGCGAATGTCGGTGACCTTGGTGGTCGCTTTTGACTGTGGTTTCAGCAACGAGTCGAGATCAGGCGGTGCCGTTTCAACGACTGGAGCGCTTGTCTGCCCGCTGGCATCAAGCTCGGGGGTTTCACCCGCATGGACAGCAAGCGAAACCATCAGAGGCAACAATGCGAAAATCCGCTTCATAGCGTACCTCCAGCTCAGGCCTGAGGCCGGTTGTAATGAAGTTCCAACTTCCCGGGCGTCTGGGTCACATTGGCGCGGTAGCCAACTTGGGAGCGAATCATCAGCATCAAGGTGTTGTAGGGCACCTTGTTTACATCGATGTCGACCGGCAGCGGCATACGCACGCCCATGAACGAGAACTCAAGCCCACGATCCCGAGCCAAGGCTGCTAACAGTTCGACTGCATCGCCCTGCCACTTGAGCGACACACGCTGCTTGTCGTCCACGATGGTCGACGGAAGGCGCATCACCACGCGGCTATTAATCGCGCCCTGCTGATATAGGTCGGCCTGAGCCATCTCAATGCGTTGCGACGCTTCGAGGATCTGTTGGTCGATCAGCTGCTGGGCCGATTCGTCCGGTTTCTTCGATGCGCAGCCCCCAAGGGCAAGAGCCAAGGCAACCAGTGCCAGTGGGTAACGTGTGTTGGCCATTATCAAACCCTCCGTTGATTTCGTATAGATACTATAATACGGAATGAGCACAAGCAAACACTATCCCCCCCGCGGGCCGCTTCTTGACCTCTGCTGTGCGTCCCGCTCGGCCTTGAGCTCACGAAGCAATTTTTCGAGCTCTGGATCTGCTAGCGCACCGCTGTATCGTTCATCGACCAAAGCCTCGATCAGCGAGCGCTTAAATTCGGCACTGCCGGTGATCCGCAACGGACCAGGTGGTGCCGTGTTCGGCATCGCGCGTAAGGCGCGGGTGATCAGCTCACTGTCTACCGCTTGGCCAGGGAAGTTGAACTGGCCGCCAAGGTCTACAAATCCCGGATCGCCAGCGGCCCGCCGGTAAATGACTGTGCCGTTTCTCCTAACTACACCGAGCATTCCATCGATCGACTGATATTTAGGATCGAGATCCCGGGCAAATTCGAAACCGTTAGCTCCTTCAGCCTTCGCTGCGCGTTTCTCGCCATATGTGAAACCTCGCAGCTGACTGATTGCCCCTGGATCACCGGTGGCTGCTTCTTGCTCAACCCATTCACGATAACTGAGCCTTTTATTAGAAGGATCATTCTTTAAATCTGCGCGCATTTTTGAAATCTTAGTTTTCAGTTCCTCTCTAGCTCTTAGTGTCTCGAACGCCAAGATACTGTAAAATGCTTTTCGATCCTTTGGATTTTTAATACGCAATTTGATATCCAGGCGCTGCTGTCTGGAGTCATCGCGTACGCGTTTGAATTGTTGCTTGACCCACTCTTTATCAACTCGGCGATATACAAATTTTGTCCGATAGGCTTCGTATCGGGCACGTAGTGCCCTGCGCAAATTAGCTCGCTCTGTGCGGCGCTGCTGACGATCTTCGGGATTCCGTCGTGGGCTTGCGAATTTTTCGTAACTCATAAGAGCCATCAGCTCTTGTGTAACTTTACGCTCCTCATAGTCACCAAGACGCTTTTCCAATCGAGCCTTAGACAAGGCCTCGTGCATGTCGCTTGCTTTGATAGGCACCAAGCTCTGTTCTTCAAGCGAATAAATACCCATGCCGCGACCTTTGGGTTTGATCCCCAACCCAAATCGCGCTAGTTCCGCGTGCAGTTTCTGCCAGGTAAGGCTTTTCTTTTTCAGAAGCGTTGCAATTGCATCGCGAGGTTCACCGCGAGAATAAGTGTGCAGACTTTCCTGGTCAAGATGACGTTCCATATCCGCAGCACGAGTAGGCTGTTTACCTTGAAATTTGGGTTTAGGCGCTGACCAGGCAATTTCAGGCGAGCCCTTTTTGTCTTTGACACTGTAGGGACCATTGTCATGAGTCCAACCATAGCGAAGCTCAAGCTCTCGCATTGCATAATCGAGCTTAAAATAATCTCTATCCGGGTACACCGCGTTATACGAATCGGGGTGAACCCGATTCACCGTCATGTGTAAGTGAACATTGTCCGTGTCATGATGGATAGCAAACACATACTGGTGCTCCGCCATACCGACCGCATCCATTGCATGCAGAGCACAATCGAAAGCTTGATCATCAGTTGGTTTCTCTGATTGCGGCCAGCTCAAGATGACATGGTAAACAGGATCCTTAACACGTGAATTTTGAGC
Organism: Lelliottia jeotgali; assembly: GCF_977070485.1. Taxonomy (NCBI): domain Bacteria; kingdom Pseudomonadati; phylum Pseudomonadota; class Gammaproteobacteria; order Enterobacterales; family Enterobacteriaceae; genus Lelliottia; species Lelliottia jeotgali. Next base: position 81,164 of record NZ_CDRVFO010000015.1, on the reverse strand, counting down.
CGCGACTGCTTTCATTTCTGCCGCGGCTGTCGCCAAGCTCAAGCAGTTGTGCTGGCAGGATACACCGGAACGTGTAACTTCCCTTACTGGTGCTCCGAGGAGGAGTCCGGATTCGAGCTCGGCGATAGCATTGAGCTCATCTCCTGCATCCCTTCTTTGAGCGGCTGCAGCATGAAACGCAAGGTTGGCTCCACGGGATCTTGCTCTTGCCGCAAAGTCAGGATGATTTCTAACAGCTTGTCGGAGATGGTTTGCTGCTGCTGCAAGATGGTGCTGAGCAACGGCAAGACGGCTTTCATGTCCATCAGCGCTTACCCCTCGTTCTGTGATGGGTCCAGGCTCGTCAATGCGGACTGGAACTGGGTGTTGATCCTGTTGATATCGACGCCAATTGGAATCAAGAGCAATTCCAATACTTCGAGCACGTTCTCGGATGGCATTTTGAGTTGCAGCATCAATTCGTCCAATCTCTCGCAAACGGTCTGCTGCTCTTTCGATATGTTCTCGAGCAGACTCAAGAATTGAGTCGTCTCTTCGGGTGTGGCCTGGATTGAGCTCATCCGTTTGTGTCTCCTTTTCTTCGTCACGTTCTGTCGCGTAGTCGACCAACGCCGAGAAGCTTGAGCTCCCATCGGCCCGTTTCGGTGGAACCTTCGCAAGCATTACGAACCGATCCTTTCGATAGCAGCTTTCAACGCCACCAGGATCTGTGCGTACTCTTTTGAAAGCTTCCCACCGCCTTCATTGAACAAGTGTTTCTGGAGGCCTCCGAGCCTCCGCAGTTCGTTGAGGATATGCCCCTCCACCTTAGACCTGGTACGTCTCCCAAGCGCAGCTGCGAGCATGAATTGACCCACGCTCTGGCCGCAGTCCTTCGCCTTGTCACGGACGATTTCCTCTTCATCCTCGAAGCACCGGATAGGTGGTAGCCGACCGGTGCGACGCCTTTGCTCACTGGTACTCATAAGCAGGATCCTCAGGTGTTCCAAGGGGTCTCGGGGCGCAGCCCTGAGCAGGGTGGTAGGCATCGCAAGGGAGTGAAACGACTGTCAGCGATGCCGGTTGGACGGACGCCATTTATGGCGGGAGTACAAACCCTACCCTGTCCAAAACTGTAGACCTAGTTTCGTATCAAGGCTATCGTACGGAACTTGACTACGCAAGGGATGCCCATAGAATCAGGGCATAGAGGACGTTAGGGGGACGGCAAAATGGGATTCACCATTTCGCAAATCGAGAAGCTCATGGGCGATCTCGAAAACCTGCCAGAGGTAGAACAACCGGACAAGCCGGTCTCAAAGCTGAAAGCAGTCGAGATGATGCAAGGATCGATAAAAGAGCTGCAATCACGCGGCTACAGCCTGGCGAAGATTTCCGAAATTTTGACTGCAGGTGGAATGCAAATTTCTGAGACAACGCTGAAAAGCTATCTCACTAGGGCGAGGGGTTCTGTGAAAGGCAAAACCCGGCGCACGCCAAAAGCCCGGGTTAAGTCTTCCGGCGAGGATCGCCAAGGCGGGAAAGAAAAATCCACTCAGGCCGGCGCGAAGGCGGCTCAGGGTGTACGTCAGGTAACAACCGGGGTAACACGAGATGGGAATCCCGGTTTCCAACCGAAAACAGATACGGATGACATTTGAGGAGCAACCCTATGAAAGAAAAATCGACTACCCAGGTTGGTCAAATCTACGTCAGCGGTGGTGGCAAAGGAGGCGTAGGCAAAAGCTTCACTACGATAGGTTTGGTTGACACTTTGATCCAAGCTGGATTCAAGGTCTTGCTGATTGAATCGGATACCTCCAATCCAGATGTTTGGAAGATGTATAAAGACGAAATAGAGTGCAGGCTGATTGATCTGGACGACGCAAACGGCTGGATTGACCTGGTCAACGTCTGCGACGAATTCCGCGATCACGTTGTGGTAGTCAACACAGCAGCACGGAACAATAAAGGCGTAGCTGCGTACGGAGAAACGTTGAACAGCACGCTCGGTGAACTGAACCGGAAACTCATCACTCTCTGGGTGATCAACCGACAGCGAGACAGTCTGGAACTGCTCAAGGAATATCGAGAAGCGCTGCCAGGATCAACTACTCATGTTATCCGAAATGCTTACTTCGGTGATGAAATCAAGTTTGAGCTTTACAACAATTCAAACATCAGGGAAAGCATCGAGGGCGCAGGCGGAAAGTCACTGATGCTGCCAGACTTGGCCGATCGGGTGAGTGATGATTTGTACAGCAAACGACTTTCGATCGGAAAAGCTTTGAAAGAATTACCAATCGGAAATCGCGCTGAACTGACCAGGTGGCGTCGCGATGTGAATAAGGTGATGGGGGAGGTTATCAATGGATGATATTGAGGTAGCTTTCGAGAAACTCTTAGGGAGGCAAGCCTCTGATAAAGAGGTGCAGGATCTCTATAGGGTTAAAAATGCATTGAATCTGCATAATAATGATTCGCTCTGGCTAATCTTAATGGCCTTGCAGTCCTACGACACGATGTATGCAAAGTATCCAGAGCTGATTGCCAGGCAGGTTGACAAACAAGTTGACAAGCATAAGTCATTGTTCGCCGAGATGGCAGACGCAGAAACAAAAAAGGCGCTCTCTACATTGTCCGTTGCTGTAAGCGAAGCTAGTCAAGCTGTTGCGCTGAAAGTTGCTGATGCCGCTCGATGGAGAGCCTGGGGATTCGTTTTATTCGCGCTTCTCTGTTTTGCCGGCTTGTGCATGACTGTCGGGTTTGTGCTTGGCAGCGGGCAGGTTCCTTATTGGGCTCAAATTGGCTCGGCAAGGGGACCACTCTTCAATATCGTCACGATAATCCTCAATGCCCCCGTCGGGTGGCTACTCCCCATTATCGCTGCTGAGTTATTCGGAGCAACATTCATATATCAAAAACCTACAATCAGGTCGGTCTTGTTGCTGGGGCTATTGCTGGCCTTATCGTTGCTTTCCCTGGGGTTTGTACTATGACAAGTGGGCCATTATTTTTTTTGGCCCATTTATTCCGTATGATACATACTATACGGAATTAGGATGTGTAATGACTCTACGTCAATACGGAGGTCAATTATGGAAGCGTACTCAAACATCAAGGCGTATCGCAGTGTCGGCCTGGACATCAAGGGCTACAAGGAAGCTGAGGCCTCCAGAGGCCTCGCGTGGTCCTGCAAAGTGTATCTCCACAAAAAAATGCTTGGGCTTGTATCCAACAATGGCGATGGCGGCATGACGCGGGTTGAAATCGATTATGCTCAGCAAACGAACTTGGTTGCGCAGTTGAAAGCGCAAGGCTACCAACTTCAATTGACCTTCCAAGGGCACGCTATGGATGAGCCAACTGAAACGCCAGAATGGCTCGACATGGCCATCACCCAGATGATCGATGAAGTTGCCCAGCTGCGGAGATTGAAACGTCTCGGCAAGACTCATCTGATCGTCCTGCAGCATTCGAACTCACCAGAATTCTCCTTCTATAAAGCGCCTCCTAGTGACACCTCGATTGCTCGTATTCGTCGTCAGCTGGGCCCGGATCTGGCCTGCGTCATGAATGCGGAAATTGCCGCCCTGTAGGGCATTTGATGCCCGATCACTGAAGGATGGACCCTATGGACTTGAAAGACATGCTTAGACAGCTCGATGAAGACCTGCTTGCCGAAATCTTGGAAGCCGCGCATTGCGCCCTGAATCGACCAGGTGCAGCCAAACGAGTAGCAAAAGCAATGAACACCTCGGTTGACCGTGTTCGGACCCTGGCCTACATCTCTGCCCAGCTCAACCTGTGTCCAAGGCTTGTGCCAGACATCAGCACAATGAAAGAAATGGAAGCATTTCAAGCGCGCTTGAGCGCTGCATAGCCTCCCTCCCCCCGCGTTCATAAATTGGTGATAAAATACGTTATCACCAATTTTGGACAGGGAGAGGTTTTGTGGACTGGTTTGACCCTCTGCGTGATTTTTTCGAACACACGCGCCGGAAATCCCCAAAAACGACCAAGCTCGAACAATCCGTTCAGTTAGTGACTGAACGGGAGAGTTCGCACCCGCTCCAATTTGGTTATCCGTCTCCGACCATTTACGCCGGCATTTATGCCGGCGCTACGCGCGTGGGTAGTATCGAATACGGTTTGAACCCGATCCTCGACCGCGTGTACGTTCACAAGATTGATGTGGACGATCAGCACCGCGCAAATGGCCATGGCCTGGCCACTTTAAAAGTGCTTCATGAACAGCACCGGGTTCCGATCGTGCCGGTTCATGTCTGGGGATCTGCACTAGGCTTTTGGTCGAAGGCAAAATCCGCCTTGGCAAAGTCTGGTGGCTCCATTGCCGCTGAAATCCGTGGTGAAGATGAGATGGATGCGGAAACTCAACGGTGGGAGCGATTACTGAACGCTAAGCCTGTCGATCCTGTAGATACCAGCACGCCTAATAGACGACGGCGGATGCGTTGATGAAAGACATTCAGATAACCAGGCAGCCTGGCAAACTCACTGAAGCGCAGTACCTGGCTCTATCTGAGGTGCCAGCTGCTACCGAGTGGTTGGCCAACATTGATAACCCGCAGACCCGCCGTGCCTACAGCATCGATATCGGCGATTTCACCGCTTTCGTGGGCATTGTCCATCCGGACCAGTTCAGAGAGGTTCAACGCGCCCATGTTCTAGCTTGGCGAGCTGACCTCGAGCGCAGAGTGTTGTCCGCCGCAACCATCCGGCGAAAGCTTGCTGCGTTGACCAGCCTGTTTGATCACCTGCTGGACAGCAACGCTGTGGCGGGAGGCAATCCCGTCCATGGCGTCAAGCGGCCTCCGAATGAAAGCAATGAAGGTAAAACGCCGGCGCTGGGCGACGACCAGGCCAAGGCACTACTTGATGCTCCAGATCTGGATAGCGTGAAGGGGCTTCGCGATCGAGCCCTGCTGGCGGTTCTCCTATACCACGGATTGCGTCGTGAGGAGGCAGCTATGTTGGATGTCGACGACCTGCAGGAACGCCGCGGCGTTCGTCATTTGAAGGTGCATGGCAAAGGTCGCAAGGTGCGCTACCTGCCACTCCATCCAGTGGCTGCAGAGCGGATCCACCAATACCTGGAAGCGGATGGCGAGCGGACCACGGGCCCATTGTTTCGCTCTGTTCGCGGACGGACCCCAGGGGCGCGTTTGCTGGCCAACGGTATTTATTCGATCATCGGGTTTTGGGCCAAAACGGCCGGCATTGCGGTGGCTGGCCTTGGTGTGCATGGGCTGCGGGCTACTGCCGCAACCAATGCTTTGGAGCACGAGGCTGATATCGCGAAGGTCCAGACCTGGCTGGGACATTCCAATATCAGCACGACGCGCCTTTACGATCGGCGTGGCCAGCGGCCGGAGGATTCGCCGACCTACAAGGTCAAATATTGACGCGGATTCTCCAGGGCATCATCAAACGCCGCGTTCGCACGTTCACGGAACAGATTGCGCCAGAAGATTGCCCATGGATTGAAAGCCAGAAACGGGCCGGTAACATAAATTGCGAACGTTTGAGAGATGTCCCCAGGCAAGCCGATTCGCTCAATCACCATTCCGAGTGCAACCGTAATGCAAACAGCCTTGATTGCACCGCAAACGACATTGACCAGCTGGTCCCGCCAAAGCATCCGGTCGCGTAGCGCAGCACGGATCGCAACTTTCCTGGCGGTATCGGCCGCGAGCCACATCCTCTCCATTTCTTCGAGCTCCTTCATACTGGCGACCAGTGCGTGGCACCGTTGTAGGCATCCCCCCCTTCAGCGATGAACACCTGACCGGCAGGGTCCACTGCGATAGCGCCTGGCTGCTCATGCTGAGGGTCGCGCAACTCATTTTTCCAACCGTATACGGTCCCCTGCCAGACCAGGACGATTCCTCCCTGATTGCATTGGTTGCTATCGCGCCAGTTCTGGGCTGTCTTCTGAAGGGTGCTGATTTCAAGTTCCATGAGTTCCTCCGCGAACAATCCATCCCGGGATTAGTGGAAATTTTTCCGATACAGCCAGTAGTACCCGCCACCCAGAATCGCTGCGAGCCCTACCCACTTCACCGCGCTCGAGGCCCACCAAGCAACCGGTGGCGTCTGCCCTGGAAACGCAAGGCCGACCGCTCCCCACTCTGTCATCCCAGGCCAAAGCCCTCCCCAGATCGACCCAACTGCCAGCGGTAGAACACCTACGGCAGTGATCATTCCAATACCATCAGGCTGGGTCTCGCACCAGAGACCTGTCCCGAGTATGCCGACCGCAATCAGCACCCCGAGCATCATCCAGGCGTGTGCGGCAAAGCTTACTTCCGGTAGCAACTGCAGCACACCGTGCGTGAAAGCCGCAGCGACTACAGCCACCAGCGCAGTACCAACCGGTATCAGCCTTTCAGTTCCTACAGACATATCGATCTCCTTGAAGTGTGATCGAGGCGCCTACGCGCCTCGCTGCGGTGTACTCACTTGATGATGCGCTGGTGCAATTCGGCCAGCGATTCCGGCATAGGAATGTTGGCAATCGAAAGCAGCTGAGCGGCAGTGGCTTTGGTCCCGTCGACCGTCTTCTGCATTTTGCCCAATACCACGCACCGATTCTCCCACATGCCGTCGCTCTTTGACGGTTGAAGCGCCTCGAGCGGTCTCAACACATGCCACTTGGCCTTGCCTGGATCAATGACCTTGGCGCTCTTCTCTTGAGGCGATAGATGCGTACCGTAAAACAGCGCTTCACGACCGAACGTCCCAAGCGCCTCCAGGAAGACCGCGTGTCCAATGACGAAATTCTCACGCACATCCGAGGCAGCGATCTTGCCGGAAACCATATTGCCCCACTGGGGGATGTACTTCTCACAACCTTCGAGGAACTCACGCACAAGATCGGCGCAGTCCATTAGCTCATCATCACTCAGGCCAGTGATAGTTTTCTCACTGAGCCCCGTAAGCAGTGTCACGAATTTTTTGAAGGCAATCAGGCTCCAGAGCTTGGACGAACGCATGCCCGGAGTACCGTTCTCGAAGTCGATCTTGCGCTTGATCGCAGGAAGCTGTGTGAGGAGATCCTGGAGCCAGGTGTTGTATGGATTGCGATGATCATACAGCGCATTGATCGCGCTGGACGGCTTCACCGCCTTGCTGTTGATGTCAGCAAAGATCTGTTGAGAGCGCTGCAGGCCTTGGTCAAAGTGAATCTGTACCGGCGCCGTTTCATGGCGCAGCGTCTCGTCGTTGCGCAGTGCCATTTCGATAGCCAGGCGCCGGTGCTGCCCATCATTGATCAGCATGGTGGCGCTCATGGGAATGTGTAGCGTGCCCAAGGGAGCACGCTTCTTTGGCGATCACTGCGTCGTACATTCCAGCCTCCGATTACCTGGTGAGAATGCACAAATGATAATATGCGTACGTACGTATGTACATACTTTTATGTGAAGGCAATGGCGCGGCGGCATAGCTAACACATATATGTATTAGGCTAAGTTTCTTCTACTGCGCTACCGTGCGCGTCTTCAAGCACTTCAACCGGTCACATCCAGCCTGGAAGCAGCGATGCCCAAATATTCCAAGATCGAACCCTACGACTGGCTTCTTGGCCAATGCTACGACCGCATTGTGGCCTACCTGGCGGGCACGACTACTAATGCGGTCCAGATCCGTCGGGCCAATAAAGGCATCCCACCATATGCGGACGACAAAACGATCAGCAAACCCTATGACCCGCTCTTGGGCACTATGTCGGACGTAGCCCTGGCAAAAATATTCTGCGTCACTGCGTACGAAATTGGCCGCCGGCGACGGCTATTGAAAGTGGATATTTACGAACCCCGCCAAGGGCAAAAGCTGGAAGATTTCGATCATCTTCTCCCGACCACAAGTAACGCGGAGATTGCACGCCGCGCAGGCTGCTCCAGACAAGCTGTCGCCCAGCGCCGCAAGAGACTGATCGTGTGAAGCCTGTCCTCCCTAGCGCGACGGTTGCCCATTTATAGCCTAAAACATATATGTTTTAGGCTAACTAACGCATCTATTTATTAGGCTCCTGAATTTCCTTGGAGCTCTTTGACCGCGGCCTCGACGCGGTCGACGTACTCTTCCTTGTGGCGCTCACGGATCACCGTCATCTCGTATATGAGCAAACTCACCTGCGGAGACAGCTGCGCTTCAATACTGGCCATGTCTTCCTGGACCACGCCAGATTTTTGCGCTGCGGTACGGCCAGGCGTACCAAAGAAAGTTAGCGCCTTTCGGAAATCTACCCCACGGCCGATTAGCCGTTCACACACGTGCTCAGCAACTGTAGGGGTGATGTCCAAGCCAGCATCACGAGCAATCACCAGCTCGGAAAACACTAATCCTCGCTTGCACCGCTTGTGCGCTGCAGCAACCCGTGCGCCGCATCGACCAGCCATAGACCTGGGATCCCCTACCCCAAGCGTCAGCATGTTCATAAACGCATCAAGAAGCTCGGCATACGCGGCCTCTATCTCCTCTTCATAGATCTGTAACAGCCTTTCTTTTTCGAGCACTTGCATAGTTTTGCCCTAACTAAAGCATATATCTGTTAGGGTACTATAGGCGGAAATCTCAGGGACTGTCAGCTCCTGGAAACGCCTTTTGTCTAACCGACGCTAGTCGCGCAGCGATTGCTGGATTACTGTATATGCAAACAGTAATTGCTGGTGTCTTTTATGAATGCCCTCACGCCGTATCCACTGGCGCCGTCGACGCAGCTGCTCCAAGTCTTGGCTGGTACTGCAGCGGGCGGTTTCCCAAGCCCCGCGGCTGACTACTACGAAGCCCCTCTGTCCCTGGATGAGCGCATGAATATTCGTGCTCCTCACGTCTGGATCGTCCAGGTTGAAGGTGACAGCATGCGCGACGCCGGCATCTTCGATGGTAGCCTCCTGGTAGTCGACCGATCAATTTCTCCGACTGCCGGCCATATCGTACTAGCTTACGTCGACAATCAACCTCTAGTGAAGCGGCTGGCCAGGTCAGCTGCAGGGTGGGTATTGGAGTCGGCAAATCCAGCGTACAAGAGCATCGCTCCCAGCGAATATGGCACCATTGAAGTGTTCGGCGTCGTGACATGGGACCTGACGCCCCATGCACACTAATCATCAGCCTATCTTCGGCCTGGTGGACGTCAACTCGTTCTACTGCAGCTGTGAACGCATTTTCAGACCAGAGCTGCGACAGCGCCCAGTCGTCGTATTGTCCAACTCGGACGGCTGCATCGTGGCACGTACCCCTGAAGCGAAAGCGCTCGGTCTGAAAATGGGAGATCCCTATTTCAAGGTGCGCTCGTTTCTGGAGCGGCATGGCGTCGCCGTGTTCAGCAGTAATTACACCCTCTACGGGGAATTGAGTCATCGATGCGGTGTCGCCATCGCGTCGTTGGTGCCGGACTGGGAGCGATACTCCATCGATGAGCTGTTTGTTCGACTGGACGGGCTACCTGAGCCGATCGCTGATGTTGGCAGGGCCATTCAAACCCGCGTGCTGCAGTGGACAGCGCTGCCGGTCGGCATTGGCATCGGTCACACGAAGACCCTAGCCAAGGCTGCGCAGCACGCCTCAAAGGTTTGGCGGGAAAGAACTGGCGGCGTCGTCGACCTGCGCAAGCCGGAAGCCGTTGAATGGCTGCTCAGACGCATGCCGGTCGATGAGGTATGGGGCATTGGCAGACGCATGCGGGAAAACCTCGCAAGCGACGGTATCAGCACAGCTTGGGAGCTCTCCCGGGCGGACGCCAGGGCCATGGGACGCAAATACAGCGTAGTGCTTGAACGTACGATACGTGAGCTGCAGGGCGAGTCCTGCATGGACCTGGAGCAATCCGTAGCGCCCAAGCAATCGATCTGCTCAAGCAAAATGTTCGGTCAGCGCGTCCATACGCTCAAAGGCCTACAGGAGGCCTTGGCGACATACATACACCGTGCCGCCGAGAAGCTGCGCATGCAGCGCTCGCTGTGCGGGGCCATGCGGATAGGCATCCAGACTTCGTTTCACGGGGACGGGGCGAAGTATGCGAACGCGGCAACGTGCATACCGCCCTACCCTACCGACGATGTACGCCAGTTGACCAAATGCGCCCTGCAGGCGGTCGAGCAGATCTACCGGCCAGGTTTCGCGTACAGCAAGGCCGAAGTCTTGCTGATGGATCTGCGCAAGCGAGGGGAGTTCACGCAGGACCTTTTCAGCCCGAGCCAGCCTGAGCGCTCCGACGCACTCATGGCTGCCATGGATCGGATCAATCGTCGGTGGGGGCATGACTGCTTGCGCACTGCTGCCGTTCCGCTGACGCCGGACTGGGGTATGCGCCGGGCTCTGCTAAGCCCCAGTTATATGACCAGCTGGGACCAACTTTGGAAGGTCGGATGCCGGTGACAAAAAAAGCATCCTCAAGGCATGCGGGGGAGATAAAACAAAGCCCGCACAGACAGGCTTGAAGGTAATATGCCACCACAATGACTCGGGGGCCGCGTGACAGGAATTCTTAAACTCAAGCCGAACCAGCTGATCGAGCACCCGAATGGGGGCCATGTGTTCGGCGTGATTCCGGAGATTGTCCGTCTGGGCGCTGCTGAAGCTTCCGTCTACCTGAAGGCCGGCCTGCACCGGATGAGGCCCGGACAGCCCGCCGCTGGCTACGGTGTCAAGCACATCTGGGAAGGCAAGAAAAAGGAGCTGCGCAGTCGAGGCTGCACCAAGGCTGACGATGTGCCGCTGTTCGTGGCGAATCTCATTGTCCTGGGCGCAGAGCTTTACCATGATTCCGCGCATCCTCGAGCGGCGATGAATCGCATCACGATCCTGCGCACGCAGGATGGGACATTGCTGCTGGAGCCGCTGATGGATCGCAACCTGGGGTTTCACTATTCAGTGGTCACCTGGACGCCGCGCACCAAGCCCATGGGCATTCAGGTTGGCACCATTGCCAAAAACCGGGCATGAAAAAAGCGGCCCGAGGGCCGCTTTCTTCTTGGTTCGAGAGGCTATAGTCGCAGCGATTCTTTAGCTTTGAGGCTCGTTTCCGTGTCTCTTGGGTCAGAATCCAATCGAGTCAAGCAGCCATACGAAGGTGGCCTATCGATTGTCCCTACGTCAGTGAGTACCAGTTTCACTGCTGCCGAAAGTCCGGGGGGCCAATACTGGACAGCCAAGCCCGGAAATGCGCGTTTGCAGTCCTCAAGACAAACTCTACCAACCCCTGAGCGATTATTCAACGGATAGTTGAATAGGGGCCAGGTTAAATGCGAAACGGCAGACCCTAAAGGCTAGAACGGCAAATCGTCATCAAAGTTATCAAAGTCAGGCTCCGGTTGGGGTGCTGGTTGGTCGGGAGCCCGGCGCGGCGGCTGACGTGGTGTTTGCTGGTGGCCAGCCTGGTAATGCTGATCGCCGCCCTGCTGTTGGCCTTGCGGACGGCCACCGAGCAGCTGCATGGTGCCGTTGATGTCGACAATGATCTCGGTGGTGTAGCGTTTGATGCCGTCCTTTTCCCACTCCCGGGTCTGCAGTTTGCCTTCTATATAAACCTGCGAACCCTTGCGCAGATATTCTCCGGCGATTTCGGCTACCTTACCGAACAGCGACACACGGTGCCACTCGGTACGCTCGACCTTTTGGCCCGACTGCTTGTCATTCCACTGCTCGCTGGTAGCCAAGCTAAGGTTGGTGACGGCGTTGCCATTAGGCAGGTAGCGGACTTCGGGATCCTGGCCACAGGTGCCGACCAGAATGACTTTGTTTACTCCTCGAGCCATGATGTCTCTCCTCTTCTCGACACGACCTCGTGCCAATTACTGTTGGTAGAGCCGGTGGTAGACGGGGTGACTTGTCGCGCTGGATAGCACCGGCCAGCAAGCCACCTGGCGCGCTAGGCCTCGGACTCTTGGTGCCGCCATTTCAAATAAGTCTCGACGCGACTGAATCCAGCAGCTGCGGCATTACGCTCAAGCAACCAGAAATTCTCACCTTCATAGACGAACTCGCGGCAATCCTCGTCGACGCGCCATAGCTCGTCCGCGATCGGCTTTTCCTTCGCCATTTCGCGTTCGAATTCTGCTTCCATAGCGGCTTCAAGCTCCGGATCGATAGGTTCGTCTGGGTCGAAGTCTTCGTGGTAATACTCACCTGGGTGATCTTGCTGTTCCCATTCCTTGTTTGCCCAAGCGCGTTTGATGTCGTCATCAGAGTACCCTCCATACACCATGGAGCTGACCAGATAAGCCAGGACGCCCTGGGGGAATTCTGCCGCTTCGAGCTCGAGGAGTTTTTGCACATCGGCGGCGGCGTCGTCTTCAACGCTGTTGATGTAGCGCTCCAACTCGGCGTCTTCCGCTTTTCGTTTTTCATGCGCATCACGCGCACGCTCAGTAACAGCCTGTTGATCGATGCGCGCCTGCTCCCGAACCGCCTCCCAGTTCGGCGGCTCGGGGCATGCACCTGTCTGAACCAATGAAGCGTTGATGATATTCAGCAACGCCATGCTTTGCTCTGGAACGGCTTCGGTGACAATAGGATCTGCCGACACGTCCTCAATGACCGGGGAAAGTCCGCGCTTCATACGGCCGCTGCCTACTCGGTCGACGAGATATCGCTCGCTCCATGCCCTGCCCCGGCTTTTCTGCCCTTCCCGCTCCAAGCTCATGGTGTATTTCATGAGCCATTTGTGCATGAACCGCTGACGCTCGGGGGCCATTCGGATCGAGATATCGTGGTAACGCTGATAGAAGGCCTCATCATGGCCACATGCGATGCTGTCGCCCTGGTGAGCAACTTCGTGTTCGACCAGGCCGAAGATGTAAGCAACTGTCTCTAGTGGCTTGCTATTGAGCCGTTTGACAATATCGCTACCGATAGCCAAGTAGGTTCGCCCATCTGTCCAAGCCTCAGCAGTGTTCGATTCACCCAGCAGGATTTGCATCCGCTTTTCGCCGTGGCGAAGGGTTCCATCCCTGTATCGTTCTGCCCCAATACATGCGCCGGCATAGTGCTGGAGGCACCACCGCAGCGCTGTCCACGCTCTGCGCGTCTCCTTGTCCAGCGTTTGGCGGTCGTCAACGATCTGCGTTCTTTCGATGAAGGCATTTCGGAACGTGGAATATGCGGCCAGAGATGGCGCATCGAGCGCTTTTCCACGCCAGAACCATGGAGCACGTTCGCCGCGTTCTTCGAAGGCCTGTGCTGCCTCACTGACGTTGCAAAGGGCGCGATCAAGCGCTTCCTCGAAATCGATGTGATTGTGGCAGCCGAACCGTTCCAAGGTCTTAGGGTGGACAATTTGAATCAGACCTTCACGAGCAATAGCCTCGCCCTTGGGAATATCGTCCCCATGCTCGATCAGGGTGTATGTTCCCTTGTGCCAGTTGAATGCCTTGAGTCGGAACTCCATCAGCGTGATGTGCCGCTTGCCAGGGAGCAGCGTGATCACCTCCTCCTTTGCAAACACTTCACAGATATTCTCGTCACCGCTGAGCAACGATCGCGCCGATTTTTCCCGACGGGCTTCGGTCTTACGGTGATCCCCTAGCTTTGCCGATACAGCCTCGGCCAGGCGCCTGAACTCTTTGGCGATCGGTTTCCATACGGGGCAGGTTTTGCGCAGGATTTCTGTGCGGGAAACGTTAAGGTTGATAGCCTTTTTCGAGACGATCAGGCCTCCAGCTCCCCAGACATGAGAAGAATCATGTCGAATCAGCACACCTTGGTTGTAGATCGAGACGGGGCCTTCTTCTTTGGCCCGGTAGTAAGCAAAGTCGTCCTCGAAATCCCATTTTTCACTTGCCGGATTGCGCGTAATGACACGCCCGTTCAGCTCAACGCTAATGGGCGTGTAACGAACCAAATCGCGTATCTCCTGCACCGCAGACATCAGCTCAAGGTCATTGAGGGCTTCGTACCAGGTGCCGGTGATACTGCACCCGTTAGACGGTTCCTGGAGATCCTCAAGCTCGTAGCTGTACCCCATGACCCGAGTATCAACCTGCATCGACCAGCGATTGGATACCCACTCAGTCCTGGCATGCGCCATGATTTGGCCGCGCCCCAGACGGAACCGCCCGTAAGTCGCATCGCCTTCTTGATGCGGCGTGCCGAATCGGCCGAAGTAGCGCACAACATCCTCACGGCTCGCAAAACCGGTACCGTCGTCGACGCAATCGAATCCAGCCTTGGTCATGGTGAGCCTCACCGTGGTGGCCTTTGCGTCAACCGAGTTCATGATCAACTCGATCACTGCCTTGCCGATGGAACCGGCCTGGCTGTAGATGATGTGATGAATGATCTGCGGGTCAAGCTCAAAAGGTAGAAGCACGAGGCACCTCCTTCATGGGTTTCGAAATGGTTGCAAAGCACATCTCAGCGCATACGGCGGCGAGGACGATCCGGGGTTTCACACCCAGCCCTCACCTGTTGCGCGATCCATTCGATTTGGGGTGTGTCCAGTCCGAACCGCTGGGCGTAATCGTCCCGGTGCTGGTCGAGATCTTTGGCAAACTCTTCCGAATTGAAGTCTCGGCCTACACCCCGCAGGAACCGGCCGGCACCTTCTCTGCCTTTGTAGGTGGGATGAGAGCCATCCAGGATCAATTTCACTTCCTGGAGCAATTCGTCGTGGTTGAAGGTTTCAAGTGACATATTGCTAATTCCGTATAATGTCTTGAATACAGAATATAGCATACAAAAAAAGGCCTGTGCCCTGCCCTTTCGCACTCTGTAAAAACAGCCATTCAGGCTGTTGCTAGTAGCAACATTCAGCTGTTGCTACTAGCAACACTTGGAAAGATCCGCCCGGCGCACTAGGCGGATCAGGCGTCTACCTAGATCAGCATTGCCAATTGCCCGGTGGACTCGACCACCGAAAAGGACTTTTCGACCAGAAGGTCACTCAACAGCTTGGTCACGGCATCGTCATCGCAGTCATAGTAGGCATCGTCCAAGAGGTTGGAGAGATCTTGAAGCTTCAAACCGTTCTCAATGGCCATCGATAGGAGCCGAGGATCGATGCGGTCATATTTCCCGGCAATTTCCAAGGCTGGATGGTGATAGGCGTTGTTGGCCATGAAGAAGGCGTAAGCAAATCCTGCTGGTGTCACGCTACGTGCATTCTTCGTGGCCAGGCTGCTCCCACCGTACTGCGTGTGCATTTTTGAGCCCTCGGTGGGATGGACAGGTGCAACGGGTAAGTCTGCGTTGAAGCGGCCCCATATGAGGGTTTTCTTCGTGTAAGGCTCGCCGAGATCGCAGGGGTTGAAGCTGAGGCGCCACGGTGGAAGACCAGCTAGCTTCTCGATTCGACCTACTGGATTTTCAATCGCCCAGATCGACGGCCGATAATACTCGACCAGTCGCAGAGTCTGATGAACCAGCTCTATTGAGGCCGCAGTGCGCCCATCGAGATCCTTGGCTGCAAAGTGCCTTGCCCCTGAGTTCGCAAAATCAGTGCAAGGGCAAGCTGCGATGATCGCGTACACCTCTGCCCCTTCGAAGTCGCCGAAGTACTCCATGAAGAACTCAACGTCGAATTTGCTGACGTCACCCAGCTCTGGGTTGTCTTGAATATCAAACCGGTATACCTGGTAGCCGGCCTCAACCCAAGGGTCAGACCATTGCCCGCTCTTATCAAACAGCGACAGCACAACTTTATCGCTGTTATCGCCCGTCGAACCTTGAGACACAGCCTCTTGTCTCCAGGTGCTGATGACATCAGCAGCATCGTCCAGGGACAGCATGCCGTGAGTCCGAGCCTTGGCGCTGAGTCGGATAACCTCTCTTGCCAAAGGGGCTGTGAATAGGCGATGAACGCCCTCCTCCGACATTTGCTGAAGAACTGAAGCATATGGGGTCACAAATTGGCTCACTGGAATTGGTGTGAGTGAGCGCTGATGCTCTGGGGCACTGCTTGGGGAAGATCGGACGGGAGAAAAACCATTCATGCTCTTGCTCCTAGACTGGTGGGCCTGCAGGGGAGGTAGCCGCCTCGCCTGCAGGATGTCTAACACAAGAACATTTTACACGTACGTACGCATTCAATGATATTAATGCGAGTATGCCACGCTGGCCCGAGTTACATTGTCTGGTACTTTTCCATGTGGCTAAGCACTACTTGTCTATCAGCATGCACCAACGAGCACGCGGTAAAATCCCCCTCCCACACAGCGGTCGCCCATGTTCCATCAAGCCCTGCTTGCCAGAATGCACCCCACTCGCCGCTTGGCAGCTCTAGCAAGAGCCAGTCTGGAAACGGACATTGCCTAGCCAGGCTCAGAACGTACCTGACGTGATGTGGTTCACTAGGCATTCCCATGCGTTTCGCTCCGTTAGCTGATTGAACCCACCCCGATCGGGGCGGGCTTGGCCATGCTCAATTTCGCGTGCCTTGTGTCGCAAATTCAGAAGCATCAATCGAATCAAGGAAAGCTGCGAGCTTGTCCATGATTTTCTGAGGGTCCACTTCCTTATCGATCTTGAATTCAAGCTTGCGCCCATTCAAACGAACTGAGCCAACCCCTTGCAGCTTCCGAGGTTCTGCCATCATGGGCTTAGGACCGCTACAAGCAGCAAGCTTCTGCCCAATCATGCGAAGCGCGGCCTCCTGGCCAGTCCCCTTCTCGGCCATTTGAATCACAATGCGATGGACGATGTTCACATCCGCCTTTGAATGCTCTACAAACTTTTTCGCATAGTTCGCTGTAATCAAGTGGGGTTTGGTGTCCAGAATTTCCTTGATCTGTTCGGGCAGCTGAATAAGGTCAAGGCAGCGGTTCACGACTGTGTGATCTACACCAAGGCGTCGAGCCAATGCCCGCTGGCTTTTATCAGCGCCTTTCAGCATGTATCGCTGATAACTCACAGCTTTTTCGTAATCAGTGAGCTCATTTTGGAGGTTGTCGGTGATTGCCAAAAGCATCGCCATGTCGTCTGACATTGGCTTTACATGAGCCATGATTTTGTCGCGACCCAGCATTTTGTGAGCCCGCCATCGGCATTCACCGCCGATAAGCTCGAAACGCTCCCCTACAGGCCGGATTGTAATCGGTTTACCCAGGCCCACAGAGTCAATCGAGCCAGCGAGCTCTTCAAGCTTGGCTTGATCGAAGAACATCCTTGGCTGATACGGCGAGGGATCGATCTGCTCAACCAGGACCTCCTCGAGCCATTCGTCCTTGAGTATGAGTTGACCTTCTTGAGCGCCTTGAGCAATGAGATGCTTGTTATCAGTCTCATGCTCAGATCCCATGGCCTGCTGGAGCATCGCCGCCCTGCTGCCACGGCTACCTGTGGTTGGCGGCATTTCCGTAGGCTTGCGCAGTGATGCCATTGCCGTGCTTGGCTTGCCTGGGTAGTCGGTGGATTTCATTAATCACCCTCCTGTGTTGCTACTAGCAACACTCCAATCTGCTGTTGCTACTAGCAACAAAATCGTTGCGTGTTGCTAGTAGCAACACCTTTGAGAATATGAGCCCTGTTGCTAGTAGCAACACTCACTCTTGGGGCTGAGCAGCAACACGGCGGATCTTCTCCAGAACCTCGGCATGCACTGCGCGAGCGTTGTCGATGGTGTCCCGATTAGCACCCTTCCAGAACATCAGGGGGACACCGTCATCGAGGGAGTTCACATAGTCTGCAGAGTGATAAATCTTTTCCTCTGTCACGCGACCTGGGAAAAGCTGGTTCAGTCTGTACAGGTTGTTCAACATCCGAGGACGCCCCTTTGCAAACATGGTCGGCACAGCTACCAGTTCAGGGGCGAAACCGTATTCGCGTGCGAAACCAGCGCACCAGTCATGCAGTCGCAAGATCGCCTTGAATGAGAATTTGTCCATTCGAACTGGGCTCATGAGCAGATCGCTTGCCGCTACCGAGTTCTTGGTCAGGCGCGAGCCTGCGGGGGCGTTATCGAAAATGATGACGTCGTATTGCGATAGGTCGCAGCCTGAAATCTTGCCGGCTTTACCATCTTCAACCCACTTCGCGTACCACATATCCGAATTATTGGCTGCGTCCAACGCCACGCCCAGGTCTTCTAGCGATGCGTCGGCTGGGATCAGGTGGGGGCCATTTTCACCAAAGGGTTTCTTGATGACTTCATCAAGCGTTTTGGGTTGGAACGAACGCATGCGAAGCATTGGGCTGATCAAGTGGCCGAGGTGACCATCAACGATGCGGTCAGCAGGAATTCCAAGCTCCTGCAGATCTTCTGGAGTAGCGTCCGGGTCGTAGCCGAGCATGCTCGACGTATCACCCTGGGGATCATTGTCGACCAAAAGAACGCGCAACCCGGCGAGAGAACAGGTAATGGCCTGGCCGACCGCTGTGGTGGTTTTGTTGGTGCCACCCTTCGAGATGTAGGTGGACATGACCACCTGGCGCGCCAAGCCCTTCAAGTGACCAAGTTCACGGCGAAGTGCTGCCAAATCGAAAAGGTCCGATGGCGTATAAACCCGGGAGGTCACGGTTCCGCGCGGCACACGACGGATCTCGATGTTGTTCGATTCTTCGATGTCTTTCAGGCGCCGAGTCGTAAGGCCAAAGCAGTCCGCGGCGAAACGGGGCGTGAAAAACAACTCATTGAAATCCACGTAGGTTGCAACATCTTCGACCATTTCCACATTCGAGTTCATAGCACTTCTCCGTTTTGCTGTTGCATTCAGTATAGATCCTGAACTCCTGTTGTAAACCGTGGAATTCAGGTTATTTTCATTTTTTAGCCTGATAACCTGAATCTTTTGGCCGATTGTGTTGCTAGTAGCAACGATATGAGCGGCCCAAGCACTCGCGCAGGCGCCTACGCCGCAGCAAGCGAAGGCTGAGAGCATCTGAAAGGGGAGGGGGAGGGGATTTGTGGCAAAAAGGCGCTAAGCAGGGCTCATTGCGAACCCGCTTTGAGGGGTTACTTCGTGGGTGGAGTTGACTCGATGCCCCACATCATCTCAAGTGCCTGCTCGATCAGGAATGACATAGCAGTGTTTTGTTCGAATGCCTGCTTGCGAAGGCGCTCATGGTAGTCGTCGCGCATGGTGATCGTTTTGGCGCTCCGCTTAGGTTGCGAAGGTGCTGGCGCAGCGTCTTTACGTGATGCCATGAACAGGCCCCCATATGGATTGAAGTCGCGACAATGATAAACCGTTTGCTTATTTATAGATACGTACGCACGTACAATGCGTACGCATCATTTAAGCCCCTTACTGCTGCTCAACCAACCTCGCACCGCGGCCGTCATTGGCGCCACGCTTCAAGTCGGACAGCTGTTGGATAGTGTCCTGGAGGTTGCGCAAGACATATGCAGGAAAGCCTGGTTTACCCTCGGAATGACGCACTTTCAGATCGTCGATGTGGTCACTATCGAATCCCAAACGAGTAAGGCCCAAATCATCGCCCTCTACTAGGGCACGATTCGCGGAGATCATTACTGAATGGGCTTCTTCCAGTTTTTTGATTTCATCATCGATGTGGAGGGTATCGTCGCGATCAACGGACCATAGCGAAATGCGCTTCATGATATTGCTCCTAGACGCTTGGTTAGCCTGGTAGCCGCCAGGCACAACTCGGTGGGTTTCCTTACACACACTATACGTATGTACGTACGCATACAACACTATTTGTCGGCGATATACGACGACTCGGCTAGTTTTTCTATCGGGTGTCGCGGTTTGCTGAGACATTTAGCTGGAGCCGACGCCTCCGTGCGCACTCTTTTGAGCAGCCAGCAAGATCAGCCAAGGCCTGGTCAGACATCGCCCCCTGCAAATGGTCGAAGTTAGCGATTGCTGATCGCTTGAAGGTGGGCTTCTCCAGTTGCTTCATACGCTTGATGACGAAGTAGGCCGATACGCCAGCGAGCTCGGCGATTTCAGCCACAGGGCGCTTTGCTAGAAGATATTGATACTTGAGAAGGGCAGGGGGGGTGGACTCGGCGAGGGCAAATCGTTCTTTGCCAATCTTGAGCCTGCGCCGCCGAACAGCTTCCGTGCTGCAGTCAGCTAATTCAGCAATGGCCTGGTCAGTCCGTTCCCCCATCAAATGATCGTATTGCTCAAGCCTAGATCGCGCCGGCATTCAACCCTCCATGTCTCGCTTTTCAAGCGCAGCGAACCAATCCAATTCCCCTTTGGCAGCCAGCTCCTCGAGGAGCGATTGCTCATCGCGCGTGTAGAACACGATCCGATGAGGCTTCACACTGGTATCCAACCCCATGTGATAGTCCGGCAACAGGTCTCGCTGAATAATCTTGCGGATCTCCGCTCTGTAATGGGTGAGGCTCTGTTTTGAGCCACATTTTTGCTGCAGCGCAACAATGTCCGCGGCCCAAATCATCTTGCTACCCAAGTGCTTACGAGCGAGTTCATATAACCGCCGTTCAAGAGGCATCCGCAGCCCAAAGTAGCGCCGATCAATGCTCATCACTTCAAAATGCAGGAAGGCGTTGTAGATCCACTCTGACAGCACGACTTCGCATTCCAACACGCCTTTGCCATTGGATGCGGTCTTGGTGACGGTGTAGTCCTCGATCCAGCCAAATCCCTTGGTCTGCTCTTGACCACCAGTAACGATATTGGTTTCGAGCTGAGTCCCTTTTAATCGCCGAAGCATGTCCAGGACGTTCGAATACGCGTTTCCACCAGGATCGCGGGATGTACCTGTCAAAAAATCGTATGTGTCGAACTTAACGCGCTTGGAAATTGGCATCCCTGCTTTGCGTGCCTCGATGATCTGCGATCCGAGGAACAGCAATAGGTCTTTGTCGAAAACGGTGGCGGCACCGATCACTGGCGGGATGATGCGTACCCGCTTGTTCGTTCCGGGCTGGCTGTACTCACGAACGCTCGTATCTGGTTTGGTCGACAAGCTGAAAAGCGGAAACTCCATGCTGGCCAGGTCATCCTTAACTGGCCATTCAACAATGTTCGCCTGGAACATGTCGGTCTGTACGTAGGGTACTACGTTCGCTTTTCGACCTCTCTTGAGAGGCTTATCATCTTCCGCTGCCATATCGGCCATCTTCATCTCGATCATTACGCGTTCCCGCCATTGTACACAGGTAGATAGCAACGCTTGTGCAGCTGCCGACTCACCCTGTGTATCAGTTTTGTGCAGGCCTCATCCGAGGCCAATACGGTTCGTATTTCACCGACACCGTGCTCTCCAGAGATTCCCCAGTTCCGCATTGCCACGGTGTGACCAATCAGATCGACGAGGATCCGCAGCTCGTAGAAACGCGCACCACGTTCCCATCTAGCGTAATAGGGTCGGTTGAGGTACCTGGTTGCAGTCGTTATCATGTGCGAACCCAGACGCTCCTAGACGAGTTCATTTCTGGTAGAAGCCCGGAACCGGTAGCCGCCGACCGGGCTTCGCTCTGCTTACGGCAAGACTTTATCGTCGTAGAGCATGACCATCTCAGCCATTACACACAGCTCCCCCTGCACCTTGGCCATTAAGCCGCGGCAATCGCCTCGCTCCAGGACACCTGCATCCCACAATTTGCACAGCTCCGCATAGCTGTAAGTCTGCATCGGCCAGTCACAATGCCGAACGAACGTCCAACCATGGCTATCCCGAAACTCACGGGAATATGAAGCGCCCATGATCACAAATTGTCGGCCATTAACCTTCACCGTTGGAACAGTCGGGACCTTGTCGCCCGCCTCTGCGAACGCTGCAGGGCAAACAGCACCATCCCAGCGGTGAGAGTCAAGCTTATGCAGGTGGACAACGTCACGATGACTGGCCCGAAAGAAACTCGACTCCCACGGTACGAACTCACACCAGCAACGCTGTTCAGCGCTTTTCAGCCAGGCCTGCACGACTATTGAGCCGACGCCAGGAACATGGATGCCCAAGGTTTGCGAGCGCGGTGCGCGGCGCTGCTTGAAACGGCAACCATTCACACCACCAGCGTCTGCAAGGAATGACAAATCCGCCCATTGGTCCATGGACACAGGCAATGCCGATCGCCACATAAACGAGCCAGTTTGAACGGTGTCGGTACCGCAGCGCTTTTCCTGAAGCAATGCTTGAAGACATGATTCGATGCTCTGCTCGAACAGCGGTCGGACTTCGGCGGGTACGTCATGCAATCGGGCAGCTGCAGTGTCAAGCATCGCCTTATAGGCATCATGGGTATATTCAGGCGAGCACCAGCTCTCGCTACCGCCGAAAGCAGCTTCAGCGACAGTTTCATCAAAACTCAAGCCCATTTGCACAGGATTCATCTTCTGCACTCCTAGAGAAATTCAACCCGGTAGCCGCCGGGGAAGCAGGAACGCTTCAAAACAAAGAATAACATACGTACGTACGTACGCAAAGAGCAAATAGATTTCACCACGGACACCTGGTGCAAACGCAGTTGATATCAACTTAGGTAGTTGAATTTCGGGTCCAGCTCGGGGCTGGTAAGAGGAGGGGAGGGAGGGAGGAGGGGTCGGTCAGTGCCTGAAACCCCGAGGGCCGATTGCGCGGCCCCTTTTTCATCATTCAGCCTTAGCCTTGGCCTTCACCGGCAGAGTCTGGTTATGGTGATAGGCGGGCATCCAGCGGGTAAGCAGCTTGATCCCATGGAAAGAGCTGCCTTGGCCACTGATCACAAATGCAACTGGATCCGCCCCCTTGGGGACGCGTCGACCTTCCTTCTTCCAATACCCCGCGGTTTTGACGTCATCAGGTTGTAGTGGCCAGCACGATACATCAGGTTTGCAGTCGTAATGCGGGAGCCCGGGATGCTCGGCTTCTTCGGTCGTCAACCGTTCAATGATTGCTGCTGAACGAGTCATAAAAACCTCCATCAACAAGGGTTTCCAATTCGCTACCCGCGTGCAGGTAACGGGTGATCGGGTCGCTTCGGAGTCACGCACGGCGATGCGGGGTGATTTGGGTTAGCCGCTATCGCCGCGCACTCCGCCTCATACGCAGCCTGGTCAGCTGTCTTTTCGTACCTCTGCTGCCCATATCCGACGATGAGGAACGTGCCGATCAGGATCAACTTTGTAGACGTTTTCATGCTGTGTTCACTTCCCTGTAAGTCCATTTTTCAAGGTCGCCTTCCGGGCATCCTTACTTGGGTTCATCAGGTTTGCCGGCAGAAGGCTTCTCCGTCGCACTGCTATGCCGGCTTTTGGTCGGGCTCAAGCGAGTCATAAGCTCGCTGTTCTGCCGCAGCACCTCTTGGAGGGGGAACCGCAGAATTCGGAAAAAATCGTACGCTAAGCTAACGGTGTTCTCGTGACAGCTCTTTGACTAGGCTTTCTAAGGGGTCGTCTCAGAAAACGGAAAATAAAGCACGCTAAGGCATAGCCGAACCTGCCAAGCTTGCTCCACCCTGTAGTGACGCGATCAGCGGGCAGGAAACGTTCCCCCTTCGCGCATGGCAGGCGCACACCAACTCAGACAGCACGGCCTCCATGCGCGCCAGGTCAGCCATTTTCTCGCGCACGTCCTTGAGCTTGTGCTCGGCCAGACTGCTGGCTTCCTCGCAATGGGTGCCATCCTCCAGCCGCAGCAGCTCGGCGATCTCATCCAGGCTGAAGCCCAGCCGCTGGGCTGATTTCACGAAGCGCACCCGCGTTACATCCGCCTCGCCATAGCGGCGGATGCTGCCATAGGGCTTGTCAGGCTCCAGCAACAAGCCCTTGCGCTGATAGAAACGGATGGTCTCCACATTGACCCCGGCCGCCTTGGCGAAAACGCCAATGGTCAGGTTCTCCAAATTGTTTTCCATATCGCTTGACTCCGTACATGAGTACGGAAGTAAGGTTACGCTATCCAATTTCAATTCGAAAGGACAAGCGCATGTCTGAACCAAAAACCGGGCGCGGCGCGCTCTTCACTGGAGGGCTTGCCGCCATCCTCGCCTCGGCTTGCTGCCTCGGGCCGTTGGTTCTGATCGCCTTGGGGTTCAGCGGCGCTTGGATCGGCAACTTGGCGGT
This sequence comes from Lelliottia jeotgali, assembly GCF_977070485.1. Taxonomy (NCBI): domain Bacteria; kingdom Pseudomonadati; phylum Pseudomonadota; class Gammaproteobacteria; order Enterobacterales; family Enterobacteriaceae; genus Lelliottia; species Lelliottia jeotgali. The sequence continues at coordinate 57,240 of NZ_CDRVFO010000015.1, read as the reverse complement.
GTTGGAACCCTATCGCCCCATCTTTATCGGCGTGGCGCTGGTGGCGTTGTTCTTCGCCTGGCGGCGCATCTACCGGCAGGCAGCGGCCTGCAAACCGGGTGAGGTCTGCGCGATTCCCCAAGTGCGAGCTACTTACAAGCTCATTTTCTGGATCGTGGCCGCGCTGGTTCTGGTCGCGCTCGGATTTCCCTACGTCATGCCATTTTTCTACTGATCGGAGTTCACCATGAAGAAACTGTTTGCCTCCCTCGCCCTCGCCGCCGTTGTTGCCCCCGTCTGGGCCGCCACCCAGACCGTCACGCTGTCCGTACCGGGCATGACCTGCTCCGCCTGCCCGATCACTGTCAAGAAGGCGATTTCCAAGGTCGAAGGCGTCAGCAAAGTTGACGTGACTTTCGAGACACGCCAAGCGGTCGTCACCTTCGACGATGCCAAGACCAGCGTGCAGAAGCTGACCAAGGCAACCGCAGACGCGGGCTATCCGTCCAGCGTCAAGCAGTGAGTCACTGAAAACGGCACCGCAGCACAACGGACGTCATTGTCTGGCGCCACAAACGATAAAGGATCTGTTGCATGACCCATCTAAAAATCACCGGCATGACTTGCGACTCGTGCGCGGCGCACGTCAAGGAAGCGCTGGAAAAAGTGCCAGGCGTGCAGTCGGCGCTGGTGTCCTATCCGAAGGGCACAGCGCAACTCGCCATCGTGCCGGGCACATCGCCGGACGCGCTGACTGCCGCCGTGGCCGGACTGGGCTACAAGGCAACGCTAGCCGATGCGCCACTGGCGGACAACCGCGTCGGACTGCTCGACAAGGTGCGGGGATGGATGGCCGCCGCCGAAAAGCACAGTGGCAACGAGCCCCCGGTGCAGGTAGCGGTCATTGGCAGCGGTGGAGCCGCGATGGCGGCGGCGCTGAAGGCCGTCGAGCAAGGCGCGCAGGTCACGCTGATCGAGCGCGGCACCATCGGCGGCACCTGCGTCAATGTCGGCTGTGTGCCGTCCAAGATCATGATCCGCGCCGCCCACATCGCCCATCTGCGCCGGGAAAGCCCGTTCGATGGCGGTATTGCGGCAACTGTGCCTACGATTGACCGCAGTAAGCTGCTGGCCCAGCAGCAGGCCCGCGTCGACGAACTGCGGCACGCCAAGTACGAAGGCATCCTGGGCGGTAATCCGGCCATCACCGTTGTGCACGGTGAGGCGCGCTTCAAGGACGACCAGAGCCTTACCGTCCGTTTGAACGAGGGTGGCGAGCGCGTCGTGATGTTCGACCGCTGCCTGGTCGCCACGGGTGCCAGCCCGGCGGTCCCGCCGATTCCGGGGTTGAAAGAGTCACCCTACTGGACTTCCACCGAGGCCCTGGCGAGCGACACCATTCCCGAACGCCTTGCCGTAATCGGCTCGTCGGTGGTGGCGCTGGAGCTGGCGCAAGCCTTTGCCCGGCTGGGCAGCAAGGTCACGGTCCTGGCGCGCAATACCTTGTTCTTCCGTGAAGACCCGGCCATCGGCGAGGCGGTGACAGCCGCTTTCCGTGCCGAGGGCATCGAGGTGCTGGAGCACACGCAAGCCAGCCAGGTCGCCCATATGGACGGTGAATTCGTGCTGACCACCACGCACGGTGAATTGCGCGCCGACAAACTGCTGGTTGCCACCGGTCGGACACCGAACACGCGCAGCCTCGCGCTGGACGCAGCGGGGGTCACTGTCAATGCGCAAGGTGCCATCGTCATCGACCAAGGCATGCGCACGAGCAACCCGAACATCTACGCGGCCGGCGACTGCACCGACCAGCCGCAGTTCGTCTATGTGGCGGCAGCGGCCGGCACCCGTGCCGCGATCAACATGACCGGCGGCGATGCGGCGCTCGACCTGACCGCAATGCCGGCCGTGGTGTTCACCGATCCGCAAGTGGCGACCGTGGGCTACAGCGAGGCGGAAGCCCACCACGACGGGATCGAGACCGACAGCCGCACCTTGACCTTGGACAACGTGCCGCGTGCGCTCGCCAACTTCGACACACGCGGCTTCATCAAGTTGGTTATCGAGGAAGGCAGCCATCGGCTGATCGGCGTACAGGCGGTCGCGCCGGAAGCGGGTGAACTGATCCAGACGGCGGCTCTGGCCATTCGCAACCGCATGACGGTGCAGGAACTGGCCGACCAGTTGTTCCCCTACCTGACGATGGTCGAGGGGTTGAAGCTCGCGGCGCAGACCTTCAACAAGGATGTGAAGCAGCTTTCCTGCTGCGCCGGGTGAGAAAAAGGAGGTGTTCAATGAACGCCTACACGGTGTCCCGGCTGGCTCTTGATGCCGGGGTGAGCGTGCATATCGTGCGCGACTACCTGCTGCGCGGATTGCTGCGCCCGGTGGCGTGCACACCAGGCGGCTACGGCTTGTTCGATGACGCCGCCTTGCAACGGCTGTGCTTCGTGCGGGCGGCCTTCGAGGCGGGCATCGGCCTCGACGCGCTGGCGCGGCTGTGCCGGGCGCTGGATGCGGCGGACGGCGACGAAGCGGCCGCGCAGCTTGCCCTGCTGCGTCAGTTCGTCGAGCGTCGGCGCGAAGCGTTGGCCGATCTGGAAGTGCAGTTGGCCACCCTGCCGACCGAGCCGGCACAGCACGCGGAGAGTCTGCCATGAACAACCCCGAGCGCTTGCCGTCCGAGACGCACAAACCGATCACCGGCTACCTGTGGGGCGGACTGGCTGTGCTGACTTGCCCCTGCCACCTGCCCATCCTCGCTGTCGTGCTGGCCGGCACAACCGCCGGTGCTTTCCTCGGCGAGCATTGGGTCATCGCGGCGCTCGGTTTGACCGGCCTGTTCCTTCTGTCCCTGTCGCGGGCGTTGCGGGCATTCAGGGAAAGAGAATGAGCGCTTTCCGGCCGGATGGATGGACGACGCCGGAACTGGCCCAAGCGGTCGAGCGCGGGCAGCTTGAACTGCACTACCAGCCCGTCGTCGATCTGCGCAGTGGTGGGATTGTCGGCGCGGAAGCCCTGTTGCGCTGGCGTCATCCGACGCTTGGACTATTGCCACCGGGCCAGTTCCTGCCCGTGGTCGAATCGTCCGGCCTGATGCCTGAAATCGGCGCTTGGGTGCTGGGCGAAGCCTGCCGCCAGATGCGTGACTGGCGAATGCTGGCATGGCGACCGTTCCGGCTGGCCGTCAATGTTTCGGCGAGCCAAGTGGGACCGGACTTCGACGGGTGGGTAAAGGGCGTGCTGGCTGATGCCGAGTTGCCCGCCGAGTATCTCGAAATCGAGCTGACCGAATCGGTCGCGTTTGGTGATCCGGCGATCTTCCCCGCCCTGGACGCCTTGCGGCAGATCGGTGTGCGCTTCGCCGCCGATGACTTCGGGACGGGGTATTCCTGTCTGCAACATCTGAAGTGCTGCCCAATCAGGGGTTGTAAGCCGGAAACCCAGAAATTTCCGTCAGCCGATCAACATGGCTTGTCTCGCGCTTGGTCGATGAGTTCCTGCATCGCCCGCATGACTTCTTCGTGGGTGTACGACTTGGCGTTGGGGTCGTCGGCCTCTCGGAGAGCTTCCTCGACCTCGCGGGTCATCCGCACATATTCTTCCGGCCACAGCGCTTGCTCCATGCGCAGCGACGCCTGCCCAAGCAGGTGCAGCAGGCCGAACAGCCGCATGTCATTGGTGGCGACGACGTGCTCTCGAATCCGCTCCTGGATCACCTCGCAGGCCCGATGCGCCTCTGGCGTCGCCGTGCCCTCGTAGCCGGCTGGGAGTTCTGCTTCTTCAGCGATTCGCGCCCAAGCGATAGCCAGCGCCTCGATGGTGGACAGGTTCATTTGCTCATCCACTTGCGCAGCAGACGCTTTTTCAGGGAGGCGCGCTCTTGCGGATTGCGTCCCTTGTGGTTGGCAATGCGATCCGCCGTGGCGGCCTGGCGCTTGATGGGCCAGTAGGAGCGGCCATCCTTACCCATCGACCAGACGTTGCTGACCTGGTTTTCCAGTAGAGGCAGATGGGCGCATAGAGCTTCCGGCGACGCGCTGGCCAGCGCGGTGCGCTCGTGAGTTCGCCAGCGCTGATGCCAGAGTTTCTTGTCCTCGCGCTCGCTACGGCAGGTCGTGTGCCCAACGATGGGCGTTTTGCGGCGGCTGCGGCTCATGATGTGGTTGTCTCCAAGAACATTCAGGACAGGCTTTCTGGGTAGAGCGCCGTCAACCGGGACAGGGTTTCTTGCACTTGTTCCAGCGAGGTCATCAGATGATCAACCTGATCCTGAAGATCCACGGCGAGATCAAATAGCTCAGCCACTCGGCTGCGTGATCCCTCGTTGAACGCGGCCATTGCCAGTTGATGCAGCTTCAACAGGTCGGTGCGCAGTTGCGGAGGTGCGCCGTCTGCGCTGTCATTCAAATCGCCGCGCAGCACGTCCACGGCATCGACTGCACGCAGCAGTGCCGTGGTATCGAAATTCTCGGGAGTCAGTTCGTCCCATTCGTCGTCGGTGATGCGGGCTGCCATCAGGAGAGCTCCGATTAAGCGGTTGCGAGCGTTAGATGCCCGATCGGCTCGGCTGCTGGCCGTACCTTGATTTCGATGTCGTAGCCGAGGCGATTCAGACAATCCATCAGCTTGCGTTCGGATAGATTGGTGAAGTCGCCGCGCATCATGCCCGACACCTTCGGTTGCGGGATGCCCATGCGTTTGGCCGCCGCTTGTTGAGTCAGCCCAAGGGCGCGCATGGCCCTCCTGATCTCGACCACCAGGCCGGTCTTGATCTTGAGCTTTTCAGCGTCAGGCAGTCCAAGGTCGGCAAAGACGTTGCCCGAGCTGCGCTGAACCTCGACGCCTTCAATGATTCGTTTTTGCATTTCGTAGCTCCTGTGCCAATACCTCGGCCACCTTCAGCCGAGCGCGGATGATGTCCATGTCGGCCTTTGGCGTGGCGATTCCGCTCTTGCTCTTCTTCTGGAAGCAGTGCAGGACGAACACCGCTTCCGCAAACTTGACCGTGTATACCGCTCGATAGGTGCCGCCGGCATCGTCTTCGACGACCTCCAGCACGCCGGCACCACCGAACCCCTTGAGCACCTTTGCTGCGTCATCCTGATCGCCTATCTGCGCCAACGAGAGCGCGTAACCGAAACGGCGACGCACGTCGGACGGCAACGCCATCAAATCCTTGTGGCTGCTCGCGATCCATTCGAGCGGTTTTTCTTTGTTTGTCATGACGGAATTTTATACCTGTTCAGGTAATGATGTAAACGCGGCAACCTCAAGGAGGTGTCGTAAAACATTTGTTTTGCGACAGGCTGTCAGCCGCCGCTGTGCTACCTGTGCAACACCCCCTCAAAAATGTACGGAAAACTCTATCGCTATTCACTATTATGCGGAAACCTGTTTTTGATGGTTATCCGCCTATGTTGGTTGGCTACATGCGCGTGTCGTCGGACTCCGACCGCCAGAGCACGGACTTGCAGCGCGACGCGCTGCTCGCCGCCGGCGTCGATCCGCGTCACCTGTTTGAGGATCGTGCCTCTGGCGCGAAGGATGACCGTGCCGGCTTGGCGCGGGCGCTTGAGTTCGTTCGAGCCGGCGATGTGCTGGTGGTGTGGAAACTCGACCGGCTCGGTCGCTCGCTGTCGCACCTGCTCGCCATTGTGACTTCGCTCAAGGACAAGCGGGTGGCGTTCCGCTCGCTGACAGAGAACCTGGACACTACGACGCCCTCGGGCGAATTCCTGTTCCAGGTGTTCGGTGCGCTCGCGCAGTACGAGCGCGCCTTGATTCAGGAGCGCGTCGTCGCGGGCTTGGCCGCCGCACGCAAACGCGGCCGGATCGGCGGCCGGCCGCAGGCGATCACTGGTGAGAAGCTGGACGCCATCGTCGCCGCGCTCGATGGCGGCATGTCTAAGGCGGCGGTGTGCCGCAACTTCAATGTCAAGCGCACTACGTTGATCGAAACATTGACGCGAGCAGGTTGGCGTGGTGCGGGAAGGACGGTCGATGAGCAACAAGAATAAGCTACTCACCGTCTTTTCTGACGCAGAGCAGGAAGCCTTGTACGGCCTACCGGACTTCGACGATGCTCAGCGGCTGGAATACCTGGCGTTGACCGAATCTGAACTGGCGTTCGCCAGCAGCCGGCCTAGCCTGCAGGCCCAAGTCTATTGCGTCTTGCAGATCGGCTACTTCAAGGCCAAGCATGCTTTCTTCCGCTTCGATTGGCATGAGGTCGAGGACGATTGCGCCTTCGTGCTGAGTCGCTATTTCCACGGCGAAGCGTTCGAACGCAAGGCGATCACCAAGCATGAGCACTACAGCCAGAGGGGTCAGATCGCCGAACTGTTCGGCTACCGGTCGTGGGCGGCTAGCTTCCTGCCGCAACTGGCACAGCAGGCTGAACAGATCGTGCGGCGCGACGTAATGCCAGGATTCGTGGCCGCCGAACTGATCGTTTGGCTCAGCGAGCACAAAATCATCCGGCCCGGCCACACCACCTTACAAGAGCTGGTCAGTGAAGCCCTGTCCACCGAACGCAGGCGCTTGGGCGGCTTGCTGGCAGAAGTGTTGGACGAATCGGCCAAAGCTGCGCTGGGCCAGCTCCTGGTGCGTGACGACACCCTGTCTCAACTGGCAGCGCTCAAGCAGGACGCTAAAGATTTCGGCTGGCGTCAGATGGCAGGGGAGCGCGAGAAGCGCGCCACGCTGAAGTCCTTGCACGGGATCGCCAAGGCGCTGCTGCCCAAGCTCGGCATCTCGCAGCAGAACCTGCTGTACTACGCGAGCCTGGCGAACTTCTATACCGTCCATGACCTGCGCCACCTGAAGGCGGAGCAGACCCGGCTCTACCTGCTGTGCTATGCCTGGGTACGTTACCGGCAGCTCACCGACAACCTGGTCGACGCGATGGCCTTCCACATGAAAAAACTTGAGGACGAGAGCCGCACGGGTGCGAAACAGTCCTTTGTCGCCGAACAGCTGCGACGCCATCAGGAAACGCCGCAGGTTGGCCGCCTGCTGTCGCTGTACGTGGACGACAGCGTGGCCGATCCGACGCCGTTCGGCGAGGTGCGCCAACGCGCCTACAAAATCATGTCCAGGGAATTGCTGCAAAACACGGCGCAGCGCATGAGCGTCAAGCCACTGAACAAACTGGCGCTGCACTGGCAGGCGGTGGACGGCCTGGCCGAACGCATTCGACGCCATCTACGGCCGCTGTACGTCGCGCTCGACTTCGCCGGCACGGCCCCCGATAACCCATGGCTCGCGGCGCTGACTTGGGCCAAGAGCGTGTTCGCCAAGCAGCAGCGCCTATCACAACGGCCACTCGACGAATGTCCGGCGGCAACGCTGCCGAAACGCTTGCGTCCGTACCTGCTGATGTTCGATGCCGAAGGCACGCCGACAGGCCTGCATGCCGATCGTTACGAATTCTGGCTTTACCGTCAGGTCAGGAAACGCTTCCAGGCGGGCGAGCTCTACATTGACGACAGCTTGCAGCACCGGCATTTGTCCGACGAGTTGGTTTCGATGGACGAGAAAGCCGCCGTGCTCGCGCAGATGGACATCCCCTTCCTGCGGCAGCCGGTCAGTGCCCAGCTCGATGCACTGGCGGCCGAGTTGCGTGCGCAATGGGTGGCGTTCAATCGCGAGCTGAAACAGGGCAAGCTGACGCACCTGGAATACGACAAGGACACGCAGAGACTGACCTGGCGCAAGCCCAAGGGGGAGAACCAGAAGGCGCGCGAGCAAGCTCTCTACGAGCAACTGCCATACTGCGATGTCGCCGACGTGTTTCGCTTCGTCAACGGTCAGTGCCAGTTCCTGTCGGCGCTGACACCATTGCAGCCACGCTATGCGAAGAAGGTAGCCGACGCCGACAGTCTGATGGCGGTGATCATTGCCCAAGCCATGAACCACGGCAACCAGGTTATGGCACGTACCAGCGACATCCCGTACCACGTCCTGGAGAGTACCTACCAGCAGTACCTGCGCCAGGCGACGCTACATGTGGCCAACGATTGCATCAGCAACGCCATCGCCGCACTGCCGATCTTCCCGCATTACTCGTTCGACCTCGATTCGTTGTACGGTGCCGTTGATGGGCAGAAATTCGGCGTCGAGCGACCAACTGTGAAGGCGCGCTACTCGCGCAAATATTTCGGCCGCGGCAAGGGCGTCGTCGCCTACACGCTGCTGTGCAATCACGTGCCGTTGAACGGCTACCTGATAGGCGCACACGAGTACGAGGCTCACCACGTGTTCGACATCTGGTACCGCAACACGTCGGACATCGTGCCGAGCGCGATCACCGGCGACATGCACAGCATCAACAAGGCCAACTTCGCCATCCTGCACTGGTTCGGACTTCGTTTCGAGCCGCGCTTCACCGACCTCGACGACCAGTTGCAGGAGCTGTATTGCGCCGATGATCTGGCATTGTACGAGAAATGCCTGATCCGGCCGGCTGGCCAGATCGACCGGCAACTCATCGTCGGTGAGAAGGCGAACATCGACCGAATCGTCGCCACACTGGGCCTGAAGGAAATGACGCAGGGCACGCTGATCCGCAAGCTGTGCACCTATACGGCGCCGAACCCGACGCGGCGCGCAATCTTCGAGTTCGACAAGCTCATCCGCAGTATCTACACACTGCGCTACCTGCGCGACCCGCAACTGGAGCGTAATGTTCACCGCTCGCAGAACCGCATTGAGTCCTATCACCAGCTACGCTCGACCATCGCCCAAGTCGGTGGGAAGAAGGAATTGACCGGCCGCACCGACATCGAAATCGAGATCAGCAACCAGTGCGCCAGGCTGATCGGCAACGCGATCATCTTCTACAACTCGGCGATCCTGTCCCTGCTGCTGACGAAGTACGAGGCAGCTGGCAATGCCAAGGCGCTGGCGTTGATCACGCAGATGTCGCCAGCGGCCTGGCGGCACATCCTGCTGAACGGGCATTACACCTTCCAGACTGACGGCAAGTTCATCGACCTGGATGCGCTCGTGGCGGGACTGGAGCTGGGCTGACGGAAATTTCTGGGATTCCGGCGTACAACCCCAATACAGGCAATACAGGCAATACAGGCTATGGCGTTGCGAGCATTTTATTGGTAATTTCGTCGGCGCTGACCACCAAGGATTAATAATAATGAAAAAAGTGCTTCTCAAGAACACCATCGGTTTCGCTGTGGCCGTGGCATCCACTCAACTCTTCGCCGCTGGATTCGCTCTTAACGAACAAAGCATCAGCGGGATGGGCACTGGTTTTGCCGGCCGCTCTTCTTCTGCCGATGACGCCAGCACTGTATTTGGTAACCCAGCCGGTATGGCACGCCTTAAGCGGGAACAAGTGACCGTAGGCGCGGCTGCCATTCTCGCCAAGTCAGATATCAGCAGAGACGGCAGCAATTCCCCAGGCGGCAGCTTCGATGGCGACATGGTTCCCACCGTTGGCGTACCGATGGGCTATTACGTCAAGCCAATTGATGATCAATGGGCGGTCGGATTTGGTATTTACGCACCGTTCGGCCTGGCCACCGATTATGAAAACGGATTTGCCGGCCGTTACTTCGGTAGCTACAGCAAAGTTTCGGTTGTGACTCTGCAGCCGACCGTCAGCTACGCCTTCAATGACAAGATTTCGATCGGTTTCGGTCCGACCATCAACCGTATTGACGGCACATTGAAGTCTGATGTCCGCAGCAACTTTGCTGGTACGAACGACGGCGAAGTGAAAATCAGCGGGGACGACACTGCCGTTGGCTACAACATCGGCGTCATGATCCAGGCCACTGACAGCACGCGTCTAGGTCTAACCTACCACTCGATGGTTGATTACAAGCTCGACGGCAAAACAAGGATCACTGGTGCTCCGTTCAGCGTTTTCAGTGGCACCAAGTTTGATGCCTCACTGAAAATCAAGACCCCTGAGTCCGTGGATTTCTCGGTTACCCACGAGCTGACCGACGACGTGACCCTTTACGTCGGCAGCACCTGGACCCGCTGGAGCCGCCTGGAGGACATCACAGTCAACAATAGTGGCGTACCTGCGCAGTTGGGCGGCAGCTCTGGCGCAATTGGCACTATCAGTGAGCCACAGAACTGGCACGACACTTGGGCCCACGCCATCGGTGCTAGCTACAAGGTCAACAAAGAATGGACTCTGCGTACCGGCCTCTCGGTCGACCAGTCGCCTACCAACAACGAAGATCGTTCGCCACGGATCCCGACCGGCGACCGCACCGTGTTCAGCCTTGGTGCTGGCTGGAGCCCAACCGAAGACATCACTGTCGACATGGCATACTCCTACCTGATGGAGGAAGACGTTAAAGTCAGCAGCTCGAAGCCTCTTGCCCCAGGTGTAAACACCACCTACAACGCCAAGTATGAAAACAGCGCACACGGCCTCGGCCTCGGCCTGACCTATCGCTTCTAAGCGTTAGTTGGTCTAACAAAAGCCCCAGCCATGTGCTGGGGCTTTTTTTAATCCTTTGGCTTAGGCTTGAAACGAATTGGCTTCTGAACCAGGGACTAGCGGAAATTGAGTCAATTGTCCGGTCTCACCTGGTTGTGCGCTTGGCAATGCTTCCATCTTCCCGCTGGTTAAGCCCCGACTGAGCGAGAGGAAAAGGGCAGTTGGGGCGCCATTTCTTGGTCCTCGGCAAATAGGTATTCCCAGGGAGCGACGACATTGACCGACCGATCCTTTTGTAAATGCGCCGCCGAGCAAGGCCGCGACCTCTGAGTCTTTAATTTTGCCCAGTAACGCAATGCGTTCGGCCGTCCAGACCTTATGGTGCCGCTTGATCCCCAACTTCTTTCGAAGTATTGAAAGTGTGGTTGATGAGTAGCCAAACCTGGCCACCAAATCACGATCGGCTACCTTCCCAAGCAAGGACAACATTTCTTCGGGGTACTTAGGCACATTTACACTCGAAATGCCCCGGGCTTTGCGCTCTTTCTTCAGGTAGTGCAGGGTGAAACCGAACTCAGTGGATAGGTCCTGATCAGATCGCACCCCCAGCTGACTGACCAGCTCCTGCGGCAATTTTACTATCTCGCGTTTTTTTGCGTTGGGCGTTTGAGTTGGTGTGGTTGCAGGCTTAACCGTGGAGGCTATGCCCATTTTTTTTCGAAGTGCACAGACGGTTGCGATATGGTACCCAAACTGCTCACCGACCTCCCGGTCAGTAACCTTCCCCAGCAGCTGAACCATTTCTTCCGGGTATACACCACGTTTGAACTGGTCGATACCCAAGGCAAGCCGCTTCTGCTTCAAGAAGTAAGCCGAAATACCACATTCAACCGAAAGATCGCGATCCGAGCGCTTGCCGAGTTGCAGGATCACAGCTTCGGGGATCTCATTCAGTTTGTGGCTATTTGACTTGCGTTGGGCTCGTTCGCTCATAAATCGTTTCTTATTAGTCAATTCTTTCGGAAAAGCGTCGCGATTCAACACTCGTTTCAGACGGTGGTTCTTCTTGCCGGTGGCATCGACTAGGAACAGCAACTGCATGCCCCGTTCGGCCATGGCGCGAAACTGTTCTGGGGGCACCTGGTCGAGGTTGGTCGAAGAAATCATGCCGCTGATTGTGCCAGAGCAGACTCTCAGCGGCGACTAACAGATTGGCCCCAAGGCCATGGCCTAAAACATCGTGATTGAGCTACCAGCACCGATTCTTTTCCAAGGCTACCCACCCCAGCACGAGAGCTTGAAGTTGCTCGGCATCCAATCGGCTTCAGAGCCGTGTCGTGCGGGAATTGGCAAACAGATGAGCACAGTACCTACTCGCCGCACCTAACATTACAACAGCCCGCGCCATTACGGTTTCAGTGCCAATGCGCATGCCCACCTAGAATGGCTGAAAATGGTGCCCACTTAATTTGAGTGGACACCATAGCCTCAAGCGATGGCATCAGTTAGGTGTGTTTCCCGGACGCTTAGAGCGCCAGTTAAAGCTGGCGGAGGATAGTCGATGAAAGTTCGATACTGGTAAGAAATGGCGAATCAACCAGACCCCGAGTCATGCATGTTGCACCGTGAGGTGCAGGGTGAAGCGTTGACAGGGGAAACCGATGGGCCAGCCATTGAGCCGCGTAATCAGGAATTCGGGATGCCGATGCTGTTAAGCGAAGCAGAAGGCAACACGGAGCATGGCGTTATACGCCAGTCATGCTCTGATCCCGCGCGGTCGGAGACCCTGTGCACGTCGGGAAGTCCTCCGCACAGAAACTGGGAGATCTCAGCGGTGCCCAGTGCGCAAGCACCGGGCGGAGCAGGAAAGGCCAAAAGCCGTAACCCTGCTGTTCACGTCGCTGAGAAGTCGGATACGTCCGTAGTACCTGAGAAGCCATCGAACAAAGGGCCTGGCCCTGCGGAGATAGTGGAGGAAAGGGACGTAGCCAAGGGAAACACCAACAGGCCTCCCGCGCCCCGGACACTGAGCCGGATCAGCTGCGCGTCGATGGGACTTGACGGTGTACGTGAAGCAGCCCGAAGGAACAAGGGCATGCAGTTCACGGCATTGCTTCACCACATCACACCGCAGTTATTGGCGCAGAGCTTCTATGCCCTGCGCCGCGATGCAGCGGTGGGCGTGGACGGCATGTCGTGGCGAGAATATGAGGAAGGTCTTCTCCAGCGGGTGAACGATTTGCACGGAAGGCTTCACAGTGGAGCCTATCGGGCAACGCCGTCGCGGCGAGTCTATATCCCCAAAGCCGACGGCAGACAGCGTCCGCTGGGTATTGCCTCTCTGGAGTGCGGATTCCACGACACTTGGACACTCAGCCCACGATCATTTGGACACTCGTTCCATGCTCACTTGGACACCTGATCCACGTCCACTTGGACAGGCAGTCGGAGCGCAGCGACGCAGGTTTGCATTGTTAGTCTGAAGTCTCTGTCGCCGTCAATTTCGTTGCGCGTCTGCGCATCGATTCGCCCTTCAGTTCGATCCGATAAGCGTTGTGCACCAGCCGGTCGAGGATCGCATCGCCCAAGGTCGGGTCGCCGATCAGCGCATGCCATTTGTCCACCGGCATCTGGCTGGTGACCAGCGTCGAGCGGTTGCCGTAGCGGTCGTCCAGCAGTTCAAGCATGTCGCGCCGCTGCGCAGCGGTAAACGGCGCCAAGCCCCAGTCGTCCAGGATCAGCAGGTCGGTCTTGGCATAGCCGGCCATGAGTTTGGCGAAACGGCCGTCGCCGTGAGCCAGGCCCAGCTCCTCCATCAAGCGCGGCAAGCGCAGGTAGCGCACGCTGTAACCGTCGCGGCAGGCCTTGTGAGCCAGCGCGCAGGCGAGCCAGGTTTTGCCTACGCCCGTTGGGCCGCCGATGATCAGGTTCAGGCCGTCGCGCAGCCATTGGCCGCTGCCCAGTTGCAGGATCAGGGACTTGTCCAGGCCGCGTGGGCTGCGGTAATCGATGTCTTCCAGGCAGGCGTTATGGCGCAGTCGTGCCAGTTTCAGGCGGCTGCTCAGACGCGTGTTTTCACGTTCGGTCAGCTCGCGGTCGACCATCAGGCCGAGGCGTTCGTCGAAGCTCAGATCATTGATATCGGGCGTGGCGTGTTGCTCGCTCAGCGCCTTGATCATGCCGTGCAGGCGCAGGGTTTGCAGCTTGTCGAGTGTCGGGTTGGGCAGCATTTTGGTGCTCCTTTTTCAGGTCAGTGGTAGTAGCCAGGGCCGCGCAGGTTGATGTGTTCGTCGGGCAGTAGCGGCAGGTTTTGCTGGGACAGCGGTAGCTTTTCCAGCCCTTGGCGCAGGATCGATTCAAGGCTTTTGTAGCTGCACGCGCCCAGTGCCAGCGCTCGCTGGCAAGCGGCTTCCAGCCGCTCTTCGCCGTGCTGCTTGCTCAGGCGCAGGATGCCCAGGCAGGCGCGGAAGCCGTGCTGAGGATGGATTCGGCGCTCAAGGATGTAGGCGATAACGCCAGCGGTGTTAGGCCCGGTCTGCTCGGCCCAGCGGATCAGCCGTTGCGGTGTCCATTCGGCGTGCTCCCGGTGGCTCTTGGGCATGTGCTCGGTTTGGGTGGTGTGGCGGCCTTTGTGCAGCGAGCGCAGGTGACTGGCCACCCGCTGGTTGGCGTGGAAGCACTCGACGGTCTTAGCGGTTAGCCGCACTTCGAGTTGGTGCTTCACCAGCTGGTACGGCACCGAGTAGTAATGGCCCTCGACCTCGACGTGATAGTCGATGTGCACCCGCGCCTTTTTCCATTCGGCGTAGACATACGGATGTTCTGGTAGCGGTTGCAGTGCGGGTTGGTCGATGGTCTCGAAGGCCGAGCGGCGTGAGCCGGGCAGCTTCTTGAAGGGCTTTTGATTGAGGCGTTCGAGCAGCAGGCTGATTGCCGTGTTGAGTTCTCCGAGCGAGAAGAACTGGCGGTTGCGCAGCACTGCCAGGATCCAGCGCTCGACCACTTGCACACCCACTTCAACCTTGGCTTTGTCCTTGGGTTTACGCGAACGCGCGGGCAGTACGGCTACGCCGTAATGCTCGGCGAGATCGCGGTAACTGGGGTTGATGTCCGGCTCGTAGCGATGCGCCTTGGTGACGCCACTGCGCAGATTATCGGGCACCAGGATCTGCGATGTGCCGCCGAAAAAAGCAAAACAGCGGGCGTGCGAGCCCAGCCAGTCGGGCAGTTTCTGCGACCAGGTGGCCTCGGCAAAGGTGTAGCTGGACGCGCCGAGGACGGCGACGAAGATCTGGGCCTGACGGATTTCACCGGTCTGTCGGTCGATGATGGGCGCGGTCTGTCCGGCGTAATCGACGAACAGCTTTTCGCCGGCACGGTGCTCCTGGCGCATGACAACGTCGACCTTGGCGGCCCAGAGGCGGTAGTGCTCGCAGAACCAGCTGTATTGGAAGCCTTGCGGGTGAGCGAGTCGATATTCCTGCCAGAGTAGGGCCAAAGTGACGCCGGGGCGGCGTAACTCGGCATGCGCCCAAGACCAGTCAGGCATCGGACGTTGATCGCTGGGAACTGTTGGTGCTGGAGGGAACAGGCATCGCTCCAGTTCGGCATCCGATAACAATGTCGGCCAACTCAGCCCGCAAGCGTTGAAACGGTGCAAGTAATTGCCCGCACTGCCGCTACTGATGCGCAGGCTGGCGGCGATCTTGCGCACGGACAGGCCAGCGTCGAACTTTAGACGGGGTTCGGGGAGCAATGGAACAGTAAACGCACTTAAGCCCAGTACCTGCCCGCAAACCAGCGCTCTGTCTGGGGAGTACGATAAAACCAGGGTTTTATCGAACCGTTGCGGCGCAGTGAGGATCGAGTGTATAAACACATAAACACCTAACATTGGAAAAAGTCATGAATACCACTCGCTGGAACGTCGCCGTCTCCACCGACACCGACCAATCGCTTCGCATGTTTCTGGCCAGCCAAGGCGGTGGCCGTAAGGGCGACCTGTCGCGCTTCATCGAAGAAGCGGTGCGGGCACACATCCTGGAGCTGAGCGCCGAACAGGCCAAGGTTTCCAATGCCCATCTGAGTGAGGCCGAACTGACCGAAGCGGTTGAAGAAGCGCTCGACTGGGCGCGTAAGCGCTGATGCGGGTTGTATTGGATACCAACATTCTGTTCAGTGCGCTGATCTCACCGCATGGGTCTCCTGATGCGATCTATCGGGCCTGGCGTTCAGCTCGCTTCGAGGTGGTGACTTCACGGGCACAGCTCGACGAAATTCGTCGCGCCAGTCGTTACCCCAAGCTTCAGGCCATCCTTCAGCCTGCCAAAGTGGGGGCCATGATCAATAACCTGCAACGCGCCGTGGTATTGGAGCGGTTGACCATTGAGGTTGAAGCCGATGATCCGGATGACTCTTTTCTGCTGGCCATGGCTTTGGCGGGCAATGCGGACTACCTAGTAACCGGTGATCGACGCGCAGGCCTCTTGCAGCGCGGACATATCGAACGCACGCGGATTGTCACCCCCGCCGTGTTCTGCGCCGAGGTACTGTGATCGATGCCGGTTGGTTTTCTGACTCAGGAGCAACGCGACGGCTTTGGTCGCTACATCGATGCGCCCAGCCGTGATGAACTGGAGCGCTACTTCCACCTGAGCGATGAAGACCGTGAAGCCGTCCAGGTACTACGGGGCAACCATAACCGCTTGGGCTATGCCGTTCTGCTGACTACCGTTCGCTTCGTCGGTGTTTTGCCGGACAAACCCACGGCTGTGCCGGTGGAAGTCCTGCTTGTGCTTTGTCGGCAATTGGCAATCGCCGACCCTGACTGTCTTGTACGTTATAGCGATCATCGTCGCTGGATACATGCGGCCGATATTCAAGAGCGCTATGGCTATCGCCACTTTACTGACCCAGGCATCGGCTTTCGTTTGAGCCGATGGCTGTATGCCCTTTGCTGGACTGGTACTGATCGTCCTGGCGTGCTGTTCGAACGAGCTACCTCATGGCTGCTCACACAGAAAGTCCTATTGCCCGGAATTTCCCAGTTAGAGCGCTTCATTGCCCAACTGCGTAGCCGGGTTGAAGAACGCCTCTGGTACACCTTGGGCCGCAGCGTGACCGAGGAGCAAAGACAGCACCTACAAGACTTGCTTCTGGTGGCCGAAGGCAACCGTAGTTCCCGACTGGATCAACTACGCTCCGGCCCGGTGATGGTCAGTGGCCCTGCACTGGTTCGGGCGCTGCGTCGGCTGGATGATGTACG
This sequence comes from Lelliottia jeotgali, assembly GCF_977070485.1. Lineage (NCBI taxonomy): Bacteria > Pseudomonadati > Pseudomonadota > Gammaproteobacteria > Enterobacterales > Enterobacteriaceae > Lelliottia > Lelliottia jeotgali. The sequence continues at coordinate 40,573 of NZ_CDRVFO010000015.1, read as the reverse complement.
CGGGTTGGGTATCGCCTTACCGGCAGCTGCGCATATCCCTCCCAGCCGCATTGCCGCCCTGGCTCGCTTTGCCAACACCGCGAAGGTCACGGCCATCAATCGACTGCCGGCGTCGCGCCGGTTGGCGACGTTGGTGGCATTCGCGGTTTCCTTGGAAGCCAGTGCGCACGACGATGCTCTGGAAGTTCTGGAAGCGCTACTGCGTGATATCTTCAACAACGCAGAGAAGGCTGACAAGAAGGCTCGGTTGCGTAGTCTAAAAGACCTGGATCGCTCGGCGGCAATGCTCGCCGCTGCGTGCAAGGTCGTGCTGGATAGCTCGATCAGCGATGACAATGTCCGTGCCCGGCTGTTCAACGACCTGCCACGTGTCACGCTGGAGAAAGCCCTGGAAGAGGTCAATGCGTTGATCCGTCCGGCCAACGATGTGTTTTACCTCGCTCTGGAGGAGCGCTACCGCAGCGTGCGCCGTTTCCTTCCTGACTTATTGAAACATATTCGCTTCGGCTTCAGCCCGGCGGGTAAGGGTGTGGCGGCTAGTTTGGACTGGTTGCAACTGAACTTGCCTCGCAGGAAGCCGGAGGATGACGTGCCGCAGGAGATCGTGGCCAAGGCTTGGCAGAACCACATCACTCGCGAAGATGGCTCCCTCGACATGGGCGCCTATGTCTTCTGCACGCTTGATGCACTACGCACGGCCCTACGCCGCCGCGATGTCTTTGTTGCACCCAGTTGGCGCTATGCCGACCCGCGTATCGGTCTGCTCGATGGTGCAGAATGGCTGTCGGCGCGACCGATCATCTGTCGCTCACTGGGCCTGACTGTGGACGCCAAAACCACCTTGGACGCCTTGTCTGCCGAGCTGGATGCGACTTGGTACGCAGTCGCCGCTCGCCTGCCCGACAATCCTGCGATCCAGTTGAGTGAGAATACAGAGGGCAAAACCGAGCTGTCCCTCGGAGCGCTGGAGAAGCTGGAAGAGCCCAACTCGTTGCTGCAACTGCGTGCAGCCGTGGCCGACTTGATGCCGCGTGTCGATTTGCCGGAAATCCTGTTAGAAATCGCCGCTCGTACCGGCTTCACTGAAGCCTTCACCCATGTGTCCGAACGCAATGCGCGGGCCGACAACTTGGTGACGAGTTTGTGCGCAGTGCTCTTGGGAGGAGCCTGTAACACCGGCCTGGAGCCCTTGACTCGCAACGACAACCAAGCGCTGCGCCGTGACCGGCTGTCCTGGGTGAGCCAGAACTATCTCCGTGACGATACCCTGTCGGCAGCCAATGCCATTTTGGTGGCTGCGCAGAGTCAACTGGAGCTGGCTCAGGTCTGGGGCGGCGGCGAGGTGGCCTCCGCCGATGGCATGCGTTTTGTCGTACCTGTGCGTACCGTACATGCCGGCCCTAACCCGAAGTATTTCGGTACCGGCCGGGGCGTCACCTGGTACAACCTGATCTCCGACCAGTTTTCCGGTCTTAACGCCATTACGGTGCCCGGCACCCTGCGCGACAGCCTAGTATTGCTCGCGGTTGTGCTGGAACAACAGACCGAATTGCAGCCCACACAAATCATGACCGATACCGGTGCTTACAGCGATGTGGTGTTCGGGTTATTCCGTCTGCTCGGTTATCACTTCTGCCCGCGCCTGGCTGATGTCGGCGGTACCCGCTTCTGGCGCACCCGCCCGGACGCGGATTACGGCAAGCTCAACGGACTTGCTCGCCAGTCAGTCAAGCTCGACCTGATCGCCGAGCACTGGGATGACCTGTTGCGTTTGGCTGGCTCACTCAAACTTGGCCGAGTGCCGGCGACAGGCATCATGCGCACCCTACAAACGGGAGATCGTCCGACCCGTCTGGCCCAGGCGTTGGCAGAGTTCGGACGGATCGAGAAAACCCTGCATACGTTGACCTACATTGATGATGAGTCCAAGCGCCGCGCCACCCTGACCCAACTGAATCGCGGCGAAGGCCGACACAGCCTGGCTCGCGCCGTGTTCCATGGCAAACGAGGCGAGCTTCGCCAGCGCTACCGAGAAGGCCAGGAGGATCAACTCGGTGCCCTGGGCCTGGTGGTAAATATCATTGTGCTATGGAATACCCTCTACATGACGGCTGCCGTGGAGCGGTTAAAGCAGCACGGCTACCCGGTACAGGACGAAGACCTGGCTCGTTTGTCGCCGCTGATCTTCGAGCACATCAATATGTTGGGACGGTACTCCTTCGCGGTACCAGAAGAGGTCGCCCGAGGTGAGCTACGGCCACTGCGTAATCCAGACGACGATATTTAGGTGCGCAGGTCGAACTCAGTGGGCTATGTTGTCAGATAGCTTAGATGGGATTGACCACAGCATTTCTCAATAAGTAGAAACACTGTGGCTTAGAGAGTTATCTCAGCGCAGCAGCAATACAGGCATGGTGGCTGTTCGAAGCATCGTCGTAGTCGTGCTTCCTACCAAAAACTGCCTGATGCGTGAATGCCCATAGGCACCCATGACCAGCAGATCAATGCCGTGCTCTGTCTGATAATCGTGCAGAGCCGACTCCACCTCACCTTGTCTGATTTCAGCTTGGACTAGGAAGCCAGCCGAGAGAAGCATGCTTTGTGCTTTTCCCAGTGCCTCGTGATTGCTCACCGAATCTGCACCGACCGTAACAAGATGAATGGGCAAGTCTTTGCAAAGCGAACTGGCGGCAAACATTTGGATGGTTTTGTAGGCTGTGGAGCTGCCGTCAAATGCGAGCATCACCTTTTCGGGCTTTTTATAGCTGTTGGCTGTGATCAGGATAGGCCGGTGAATTGTTCGCACTACAGCTTCTATCTGGCTGCCAAGGCTGTGCGCGTTGCGTGAGTTGTCTTCACCCACTCTTCCTATCACCAACAGTCGAATATCCTCCTGAAGGTCGCTCAGACTTTCTACCAAGTGTCCGTGGCGCTGCTTCAGCTCAGGAAACGCAGCGCCGGAAATGACCGTTCGCTCCCTGGCCTTTTCCAGCATGTGTTGGCCCTGTTCCAGAGCGAGTCTGGCGCGTTGGGCATCCAATGTAGCCAGCTCCTCCAGCAGATGCTCTCGACTGCCGAGACCAATATTTCCACTTAGGTCAGCTGCTGCTGGGTATTTCTCTTCATCCAATACGTGAAGCAAGGTAAGAGGCGCGTTGAGTCGCTGCGACGCCCATGCTGCGTAGTCGCAGACCGCCAATGAGGATTGTGAGTTATCAATACATGCCATTACGTGGGTCATTGTCGATCTCCTTAGTGGCTCATGAGCTTGTCGATGGCGCCAGGTTTGTCATGCACGCCAAAGCGGTCAACGATTGTGGCGCTGGCCTCATTTAGACCCAGCACTTCAACCTCGGCGCCCTCGCGACGGAACTTGATTACCACTTTATCCAGCGCGGCGACGGCGGTGATATCCCAGAAATGCGCCTGTGTCAGATCGATGGTGACCTTGTTGAGCGCTTCCTTGAAGTCAAAAACTTCGGTGAACTTGTCTGCCGAGCTGAAGAACACCTGGCCTACCACGCGGTAAGTCCGATGCGACTCCGTCTCTTCAAGACTGCTCTTGATATCGAGGTAATGTCCGACCTTGTTCGCAAAGAACAACGAAGCCAGCAGTACGCCGACCAACACGCCGTAAGCCAGATTATGCGTTGCCACGACCACCACAACGGTCGCGACCATGACGAGGTTGGTCGACAGTGGGTGCTCTTTCAGATTGCGCAAGGAATCCCAGCTAAAGGTGCCGATGGATACCATGATCATCACAGCAACCAATGCAGCCATCGGGATCTTGGAGAGCCATTCGCCGAGGAAAACGACCATCAGCAGCAAGAAAATGCCCGCGCACAATGTGGAGAGACGGGTACGTCCACCGGATTTCACGTTGATGATCGACTGGCCGATCATGGCGCAGCCTGCCATACCGCCGAGCATCCCGGCAGCGATGTTGGCAATGCCTTGACCCTTGCATTCACGGTTTTTGTTGCTGGTGGTATCGGTCAAATCGTCGACGATGGTCGCGGTCATCATGGACTCAAGCAGACCTACTACGGCCAAGGCGGCTGAGTACGGGAAGATGATGCGCAGAGTTTCAACGTTCAGCGGGACTTCAGGCCACAGGAAAATCGGCAGCGTGTCCGGCAGTTCGCCCATGTCACCCACAGTGCGGATATCCAGACCGAGGTAAATAGCAATGGCCGTCAGGGCCAGGATGCACACCAGCGGCGAGGGAATCAGCTTGCCGATCTTCGGTACATACGGAAACAGATAGATTATTCCGAGGCCCACTACGGTCATGGCGTAAACGTGCCAGGTCACGTTGGTCAATTCAGGTAACTGCGCCATGAAAATCAGAATCGCCAATGCATTCACAAAGCCTGTGACTACCGAGCGCGAAACAAAGCGCATCAGAGAGCCCAGTTTCAGGTATCCAGCGAGGATTTGAAGCGCCCCGCAGAGCAAGGTGGCTGCCAGCAAATACTGAAGCCCGTGATCTTTTACCAGGGTGACCATCAGCAGTGCCATCGCACCGGTAGCTGCCGAGATCATGCCGGGTCGACCGCCGACGAAGGCGATGACAGCACAGATACAGAAGGAGGCGTAGAGACCAACCTTGGGGTCGACGCCGGCAATGATAGAGAAAGCAATGGCCTCCGGGATCAGCGCGAGCGCGACCACGATCCCCGCGAGCACGTCTCCACGGACGTTGGAAAACCACGTTTGTTTGAGCGATTGCAGCATCAGAATATCCAAGGCAATGCACCACACGCACACCAGGCAGATGGCGAGCGCGTCGATACGAATTCAAGTTGTGAGGATTATTTGGCTGTGTGCCTTGGGTGTAAAAACCGGGCATACAGCAGTACGCGACCGCGAGCGAAACTAGCGGAAGCGAGATGTTGCGAGGGGGCGTAGCGCTAAGGCGGCGTAGGCTGCCAGTAGATCGTTTGGAGTACAGTCATGCTGGTGTTCCTGTAGCTCAAGAGGTATGGCTGAGCGATAAAGTATACAGTGAAGATATCGTCAAATGCGACCTGCTGCCTCGTTTGGGTCAGTTCTTCCAGCCGTGCTGATCTCCCTAGGGCAAGTCTTTCTAGATTAAACCGCGACGAACTCCGCTGTCAGGCAGTGTACACATGGTGGAGAGATCAATTCAGATCCTCCTGGGGTCGATAGAGAAATCGGAAAAAATCGTACGCTAAGCATTCGGCCTGTCAGGTTGAGGCCATAGAGATTGACGCCTTGGCGTCAGAAAATGCAGAAAGCGGCCCTAGTCTGACGCGGTGCCAGTGAACCGCCTGACGCCGAGTTGAAGCCGTAAACTCAGCAACCTTCGATCAACTCGCCGAACAGTTCCTTAACCTTTGCACGTGCCTCGACCAGCGCAACTTGGCCTTGCTCAGTGATCTCATAGACACGCCGTTCACGTCGCCCGGTGCGTTCGTGGCGTGAGGTCAAATAGCCCTTCTTTTCCAGCCCGTGCAGCATTGGGTATACCGTCCCGGCGCTCAGCTCGTAGCCGTGTCGTTGCAGTTCTTCGATGATTCCCAGTCCGAAGACGGGCTTCTCGGCTGCATGGTGAAGTATGTGCAGGCGGATCAACCCGCCGTACAGGTCTTTATCTGTCATTTTTCGTGCCTCACAGCGCGATACTCAACAGCCAACCCGCTGCACCGCTGCCGACGACAACTAGCCACGGCGGGAGCTTCCAGAACATCAGTGCGACAAGGGCGACCAGGGCCAAGACAAAGTCTTGCGGCTGAAATATGGCGCTAGTCCATACAGGGTGATAGAACGCGGCCAGCAGCAGGCCAACCACCGCCGCATTGACCCCAGCCAGCGCGGCTTGCATGCCTGTATTGCGACGCAGGCGCTCCCAAAATGGCATGGCTCCCACAACCAGCAGAAAAGAGGGTGCGAAGATAGCCAGTAGGCACACAATACCGCCGACCCAGCCAGAGGGAGCGGTGCTCATCGAAGCACCAAGGAACGCGGCGAATGTGAACAATGGGCCGGGCACCGCTTGAGCCGCCCCGTACCCCGCGAGGAAGGATTCATTACTGACCCAGCCGGAGGACACCACTTCGGCTTGCAGCAGCGGCAACACAACGTGGCCACCACCGAACACTAGTGACCCCACACGATAGAAGGCGTCCACTACCACCATCGTTGGACTTGGCAGCAATTTTGCCAAGATCGGTAGGCCAATCAGCAGGGCAAAAAATAACGATAGCCAAAGTGCGCCGGCCCGGTGACTGACCGTGATAGGTAGTGGGTCGTGCTCAACAGTATGTGCTGGCTTGAACAATAGTCGGCCTATGATGCCTGCGGCAGCAATCACACCAACCTGCCCCCACGCGGACGGTACGAGCAGGACAGCACAGGCGGCAATCGCCATTATTGTGACTCTCAGCCCATCCGTACACAGGTTGCGCGCCATGCCCCATACCGCTTGGGCGACTACGGCAACGGCCACCACTTTTAGGCCATGCAACGCGCCCGGCGAAACGGAATCCCCATAGTTGGAAATGCCCAGCGCGAACAGGATTAAAGCTACGGCCGAAGGCAGCGTAAAGCCTGTCCAAGCAGCCAGCGCCCCGCTATATCCAGCCCGTGATAGCCCCAACGCTATGCCGACCTGGCTGCTTGCTGGGCCTGGAAGAAATTGGCACAGCGCCACTAAATCAGCATAGCTGCGTTCAGACAACCAGCGCCGTCGTGTGACGAACTCGTCACGGAAATAGCCTAAGTGCACGATGGGGCCGCCGAAGGAGGTCAATCCAAGGCGTAGAAAAATAAGAAAAACCGACCATGGGCTGCGGTCATCGGTGGAGGTATTAGTCATGCGTTGGCCTACCTGATTTTCCACAGATTAATCCATAATAATCGAACTTCGATAACGAAATTCGATTTTATAGCTGCCCAAAACGACTGGAGTACCGTGCAATTCGTACTGGGTGTCGCAATGCAAGTAATCGATGTTGTGCTAGCCGCTGGTTTTGTCTGCTAGCACAGTTCATTAGCAAAACACGCTTGGCCTTAGCGTACGATTTTTTCCGTTTTCTCTATTGCCCCCCTCCTGGTCACTCCGAATGCAAATAACTGGTCAAGAATGCAGCCGGCTGGTCAATAACGGCGCCAATGGGTGGTCAAGTTGCGCAATGGTTTTATCGAGTCGGATGCCTGGGAAGAGGGCTCTGAACGGAGCTAGTCGGGCTTACGTTGGTTTTTGGTTCCATTGCTCCCCAAACCCCAGGAAGTGGAGGGCGAGGGCGATGCTGATGCGACCCCTCGAATCTCATCGCCGGGTGTCATCTTTCACGCGGCCACCGGCATCGATGCGGCTACCGTGGCCCCAGTGCAGACCACACTGCAAAAACGCATCCTGCGCGCCTTCGTTGCTCGGGGCCTGCTGGAGAACTGTGACGCCAAAGACATGCTGGGCTACAAACACAGCGGCTTCTCGGTGGATGCGGGGGTGTGCATCGAAGCCCACGACCGCGCTGCGCTGGAGCGGCTGCTGCGCTATTGCGCGCGTCCACCGTTTTCCATGGAGCGCCTACGCAAAGAGGGAAGCAAACTGGTGTACCGCTGTGCCAAACAGCGCAGCGAGCCCACCAGTGACAAGCGTGGTGCCAAGGCAGATGAGCTGCACCTCACACCGCTGGAACTGATCGACCGCATCGCCGCGCTGGTGCCACCGCCACGCACCCACCGGCACCGCTACTTTGGTGTGCTGGCACCAAACTCGCCGCTGAGAGCGGCGGTAACGGCGCTGGCTCAGCCTGCTGCGTCGCAACCAGCCACGGTGGAGACTGCACAACCTGGCGCGGGCGTACCTGGGGTGGCGGCGCCGGGCAACGCGGCCACACCCACACCCGAACCTGAAGCACGCCCGAAGCGAGCGGCGCATTACTTGTGGGCGGTGCTGATTGCCCGCATCTACGAGGCATTTCCGCTGCTGTGCCCCATGTGCGGTGGGCAGATGCGCATCATTGCCTTCATCACCCACAGCGCCGAAATCCGCCACATCCTGAACCGGGGTCTCCTCGTTTTCAGTGCAATAAGTGACGGTACGAAAAGCTAGCACTGGCGCGGAGGTGGTGTTGGTAGATCGTTGATTTCATTGACTTTCCTGTTCACTTTCAAATCTGCGATTCGTGGCGTCAAACCGTGGTCGGTTTCATCCATTGGTGCCAGTTATCGATGCATTTGGCCGCGAAGGCAGGATTTGGTCAGCATAGCGGTCAACCGGGAAGCGAAACACACCCCGCAAGTTGATGCTCTCCAGCCTGGTGGGCGCAATCTTCCCGATCAGTTCCGGTGGAATGACCTGGCGGCGGTTCGACCAGCGATCCAGGACCGCCTGCATCTGTGAGGTATTCCACGCCATCACGATGTTGGCCATCAGGCTCAACGCATCGGCCACAGCCTGCATTTCATCGACACGTTTGGCCTGCGCCGGGCTGATCCGGCCGGTATAAATGGCGCGCTTGAGGGCGTTAACAGCCTCGCCCCGATTGAGCACCCGGCGCAACTCGTTCCTGAAAGCGTCCTTGACAAAGTAGTCAGCCAAAAACGCCGTACGCAGCAACCGCCCCAATTGCACGCCAGCCTCATAGATTGGATCGCCCTGGGCGGCAGAACCGAACCGCGCAAGAGCTGCCACCGCACTGGCATGTCCGCTCATGACCGAGGCTGCCAGGTGCACCAGACTATCCCAATGCTTTTCGATCAAAGCGACGTCGACATTGGCTTCGCACACCGCAGCGATTTCTGCGGGCACTTTGGTGCCGCGTGGCACAAAGAGGTGGCGCTGTTTGAGTTCCTTCAACCGCGGGCAAAGATCAAAACCAAGCAAACGGGCATGTGACATGGCAAAGTCGGTGTAGCCATGGGTATCCACAGCAAGCTGGCTGGTCTCCAGCTTTTCTTGGCGGATGACACCTTCAATGGCCACGCCCGCCTGGCGCTCATTGAGCACAAAGGGCTGCGCATGGAAGATGCCCCACCGGTCTTTTACATGGGAGTAGATTCCAATGGAAGGTGTGTTGCGCCGAGGATCAAGCCGGGCTTGCCACACCCGTTTGGTGGTCTCCATGCTCATCATGTCAGAAGATGCCAAATCGGACCGCCCCCAGGTGGCGGCAATCGGGTGTCGCTGCATGAATTCCAGCACAGCCTGGCAGGCCTGGCTCAGACGCCGTTCGTCCCGCGCCCAGCGCATGGCCTGGCGAATGCTGGTGGCAGACAATTGCGGAATCATGCGCGCGCATTCGACCGCAGTCAGACTGGTGCCGTGGGCCATGATGCCGGCATAGACCATCAGCAGCTCGTCGGTAGAGCGCGGCTCACGTCCGAGCATGATCCAGCTAAAGCGCACCTGGGCGTCAACGGCCAGAATCACTTCCGGCAATTGAACCTCACCGATGCGGTGATCCAAAGCCGCGCGCAGCTTGGTCACTTCTGGGTCTTCGTCCTCTGCGGGCAATGGCGACAAATGGAGTTCATCATCCACGCGCAGTACGCCACTGCGGGCTGCAGCGGCCACCGCATCGACACCGGCAGTTACTCTGGCCAGCAAAGGCTTCAAGAAAGTGGCAGCCTTGCTGGGTAACGATAGACGGGCATAGTGTTTCTTGGACTCTGCCTGCCAACGCTCGTCCGTGAAGAACAAGCGCGCACGACCCCGAAAGCTCAGGCTGTGCTCAATCCAGACCGAGCCATTGCGCACCGCGCGGCGCAGGGCAAACAGGGTGGCCACCTCCAACGCCTGAAACGCCCGTTCCCGGTCTGGGCTGGAGATCGAAACCTGCCAGATCATTCCCAGACTTGGTGCCACCACTTCAACTGGCAGCTTTCTGGATCCTTTGAGATATAAAGGGGTCGCCTCAGAGAACGGAAAATAAAGCACGCTAAGCTAGTTGCAACGGTCGTCGTAGTGGCCTGAACTGCCCGCGCCGATCTGGGTGCTGCTGCGCCTCCATAGGAGGCTTCTTCGCACGCCGCAGCGGTGATGGTCGGGAGTGCTGGTGGCTCGAGGTTCTGGGCAAAGGTGCTAAGACCTGACCGATGCCAGCCGCCAGCGAGTTGGTCGATGAACTGATGCGGTACCGGCGATTACAGCAAAGTCTCTGCGGCAATCGCTCCAGTCCGCGTTTCGTAGCGGTGCACGCTGCTGGTTGCCGTCGACTGGCGAGGGGCATCATGCGTACCTGGCCGGTACACCATGATCATGATTGGTCGGGCTCGAATGTTCCTGGCAACACAAAGCAAGCTTTCCATTGCGTCACTATTTCGCGGTGCGCAGTCATGTCGGTGACGCCGTGTTGCCCGAAGTCACCGCGAGCTACAGCGTCTGCAAGACCATCAATGACGTACATCCGGACGTGAAGTTCTTCCAAGGAACAGGTTTCCAAGCCTGCCATTGCGGCATATCCCGTGGCCGCTTCGACCGCAAGCCGACGGACCGTCACCTTTGCCTCTCGAACCGTAGGCTCAGTGCTCTGAAGTACGGTCGCGTGGGACCGCAGCACGACCAGGTGGCGACGGCTTTCAATGAGTGCCTGCGCGAACCGTGCTGCTACGTCGTCAAGAGCGGTCCCCGCTTGCAGATAAGACAAGCAGGCATCTCCGAGCTGCTGCGCCTCAGCCACTGCCAGCCGCTCAAAGGCTGCGGCAAAGACTTCGGTCTTGTTCCTGAAGTGCTTGTAGAAGGTGGCGGGTGCCAAGCCCCCGCGTCTGGCGATCTTGTTGGTATCGGTCTCAAAGTAGCCGACCTCCACCAGCTCCTCACAGGCTGCATCAAGCAGTCGTTCCCGTGTGGCACGGTTGGCAGCGACATTGACAGGGTGGTTCCGAAGACGAGGCATAGATGCATTGTACCTCAATTGGTGATAAACTTATCGCCAATAAAAGTCTTTGGCAAGGAGTGCATTCGTGACGACGCCTGGTGAGTTTGATTTCGTTGTGATCGGCTCAGGCTTTGGCGGCAGCGTTTCTGCGCTTCGCTTGGCCGAGAAGGGTTACCGCGTTGCAGTGCTGGAGCAGGGGCGGCGCTGGACTCCTGAAGATCTGCCTCGAACCAATTGGAATCTCGCCCGATGGGTTTGGCGTCCCGCCTTGGGCCTGCGCGGGTTCTTCAACATGCGCTTCTTTCGGCATGTGGTCGTGCTTCATGGCTGCGCGGTGGGTGGTGGGTCAATCACCTACGGCAACACATTGCTAGTTCCCCCTGAGCATGTTTGGCAGCAAGGCAGTTGGGCGGGACTGGGCGAATGGCAAAAGGAGATGCCCGCCCACTATGAATGCGCCAAGCGCATGTTGGGTGTGACCGTCAACCGACGTTTGGGGCCCGTCGACCATCGACTGCAGGAAATGGCCAAGGTGGTCGGTGCCGAATCGACGTTCTATCCCACTGACGTGGGGGTCTTCTTTGGCCCAGAAGGCGCCACGCCAGGGACAAGTCATGACGATCCCTACTTTGGCGGAGAGGGCCCATCACGTAAATCGTGCATCGGGTGCGGCGGATGCATGGTGGGATGCCCACACGACGCCAAGAACACGCTGGACAAAAACTACCTATTTCTGGCCGAGCGACGCGGCGCAAAGGTCTTCCCAGAAACCAAGGTCGTCGATGTTCGACCAGCCGGGAATAAAGACGGCACCGATGGCTACATCATCGAAACCGTTTCCACGGCCGTCGGTGGCAAAAAGCAGCGCAAACAGATGCGCGCTCGAGGTATCGTCTTTGCGGCCTCGTCACTGGGTACGCAAGAATTGCTGTTCCAGCTGAGAGAGTGCGGTTCGTTGCCTGCCATTTCGCTGGCTTTGGGACAACGGGTGAGAACGAATGCAGAGTCGCTCATCGCAGTGCGATTCCCGGGCTCGAAGCTTGACCTCTCGGAGGGCATTGGCATCGGATCAGGCCTCCACATCGACGCGCACACGCATATCGAAGCAGTACGCTACCCCAAAGGGTCTGATTCCATGGGCTTGATGACCACGGTCATGACATTGGGGCGTCCGGGATGGACACGGGTATTCACTTGGATTGGCACCCTCGCCAAGCAATTGCTCACCCATCCAGTGACCACGTTACGGGCGATGTCGCCCTTCGGCTTCGCTCGCGAGACCATGATCTTTCTTTGCATGCAAACGCTGGACGGGCATTTGACGATGCGGTGGGAGCGACCATGGTTCTGGCCGTTCAAGAAGACGCTCATGACGCACGGGCAGCCCATACCGACGTTCATCCCTGCCGCCAATGACTTTGCCGTGAAGGCTGCCCGCGCCACTGGCGGCATCGCGCAAACAACCCTCTCCGAAATCCTGCTCAACGTTCCCATGACTGCGCACTGCATGGGCGGTGCAGCCATGGGACGAAACGCCGCTGAAGGCGTGTGCGACGGTCAAAACCGCGTGTTTGGCTACCGCAACATGTATGTCTGCGATGGATCGATGCTGGGAGCCAATCTAGGCGTAAACCCGAGTCTGACCATTACCGCGCTCACCGAGCGTGCAATGTCAAAAATCCCTGACGCGCAGCATCAGGACTGGAACGCCATTGGAATGGAGAACGCCACATGAACAATCTGCACGACCTCTTTCAACGGCAACGGCACGCCTCGCGTGAAAACGTGCTTGACTACGCCCAACGCATGGCAGCGTTGGGCGGGCTTCTTAACGCAATCCTTGCCAATGAGCGGGCACTTGTCGACGCGCTGCACCAGGACTTCGGCCGTCGCCCAACGCAGGAAACCCGTCTTCTGGAAATCATGCCGGTCGTCGACGAAATTCGCTATATCCGCCGCCATTTCCACAAGTGGATGAAGCCCCGGCGTGCCAGCGTGAACTGGCAATTTTTGCCCAGCAAAGCCAGGGTGGTGTATCAGCCTTTGGGGGTGGTCGGTGTCATAGGCGCATGGAACTACCCGGTGATGCTGACGCTCTCGCCATTGGCCAACGCGTTGGCTGCGGGCAACCGGGTGATCGTCAAACCTAGCGAACTGGCCCCTGCCACCGCAGACGTCATCCACAGAATGATCCAGCAGTGTTTTGCGAACGATCATGTCGCCGTCGTGACCGGGGGATCTGACCTCGCAGCGGCGTTTGCTGCATTGCCCTTTGACCACATCCTCTTCACGGGGTCAACACGGGTGGGCACTTTGGTGGCGCAAGCGGCGGCGGCCAACCTGACGCCTGTCACCTTGGAATTGGGAGGCAAGTCTCCGGCGTTGGTGCACGAATCGTTTTCCACGGCAGTGGCTGCCGACCGAATCTGCTCCGCGAAGTTCTGGAATGCGGGCCAAACCTGTGTGGCGCCAGATTACGTCCTGGTGCATGAACATCAGCTTGAAGCATTTCAAGCGGAGGCTGCCAAGGTGGCGTTCCGCCGTCATGCCAACCCCGTTTCGAGTGCCGATTACGCATGGATGGTGAATCAAGCAGGGTACGACAGGATGCAGGCGCTTCTGCAGGATGCTCTTGACAAGGGGGCGACTGTCGTACCTCTCGTTCAGAACGAAGAGACACGTCCTGCGGGAAATCGCGCTTTCGCACCAGTCATTGTGGTTGGGGTTACGGACACCATGCGAGTGATGCAGGAGGAAATATTTGGTCCGATCTTGCCAGTGCTTACCTACCGAACGATGGAGGATGCCATCAAGTGGGTCAACGACAGGCCCAGGCCATTGGCGCTGTATTATTTTGATCATGATCGGCGCCGCATCGCCAGCGTAATTGATCGAACGGTGTCTGGCGGTGTCACTGTCAATGACTGCATTTATCACCTGGCGCAGCATGACCTACCGTTTGGCGGAATCGGGCCAAGCGGACAGGGTGCGTACCACGGTTTTGATGGCTTCGTCACCTTTTCCAAGAAAAAGGGAGTTCTTCTGCAGAGCGATCTGACGGCAAACATTTTTGGAAAACTGACCAAGCCGCCCTATACCAAGTGGACGGATCGCATGGCGACACTCCTCATAGGCAAGTCCGTGAAACATCCATCGCCAGTGTCCAGGCGAGTCATCAAGATCACAGCCGCCTTGCTGGTCGTCGGAGCTATTGGCATCGCTTCCGTCTGGGCACCAGACCGTCCCGTTGAAGAACTCATTCCTACCTTGGGACCTGCGCCATCACAGTTCATGGATGTGGATGGAATGAAAGCACACGTCAGAGACGAAGGGCCAAGCGACGATTCCGAGCCCATCGTGCTTTTACACGGCACTTCCTCCAGCCTCCATACCTGGGATGGTTGGGTGTCTCAATTGAAGTCGCAGCGCCGCGTGATCCGAGTAGACCTACCGGGCTTCGGTCTCACGGGGCCGAACCCCAATGGCAAGTACGACATTGAGACTTACTCTCATTTTGTGGCATCACTGATGAGTCAGTTGCATGTGCAGCATGCGGTGCTGGTGGGTAATTCGCTGGGGGGTTATGTGGCGTGGAAGACAGCCGTGGACTACCCGAGCAGAATCACGAAATTGATTCTGATTGATGCCGCTGGCTACAAATACGAGTCGCAATCGGTTCCCCTCGGCTTCAGGCTGGCTCGCATCCCACTCCTCAGTCCAGTCATCTCCCATATATTGCCAAAGAGCATCGTCGCCAACAGCGTACGCAATGTGTACGGTGACCCGTCAAAAGTGACGCCTGCGTTGATTGAACGCTACTACGAGACCACGTTACGCGCGGGCAATCGAGAGGCTGTTGTTGCCCGTTTCAACCAGATGAAGGGCGGCGAATTCGAGCGAGAGATCAAGGAGGTAAAACAACCGACTTTGATCATCTGGGGCGGAAAGGACAGGCTGATACCACTTGAGTATGCCGAACGTTTCCATCATGACATTCCTGGCAGCACGGTCATGTTCTTCAACGGGCTCGGTCATGTCCCTCAGGAAGAGGCCCCGCTGGAAACCGTCAAGGTTGCCCAAGAGTTCCTCACTATGAAGCCAGCCGCGAAATGACTAACTGGCACTCAAAAGTAGCCCTCACCAGGACTTCGAGCAACTGACACTCATGGCAGTCAGCAATGAGCAAATTTTACAATCCACATAGTGTCAGCTTGACCTATACCCCATTCGGACACCGACTACACAACCTAAGGGCTTGCAGGCTGTCAGCAGGGCTTATCGTACGATTTTTTCCGTTTTCTCTATGCCCCCCTCCTAAGAAGAAAGCCCAGCTTACGTGTGCTGAAACACTGCTCCCCTCTGATCTCAGACACACGGCGGATAGGCGGGGCGAGCCGATACCTGGGCGGCAACGGGGCTAATGCCCGCGTAGAGGGTTCTGGGAATGGAGATAGGTGCAGGGGGAGGCAACAACGTGATGATCAAGCTAGTCGTCGCAACGGCCAGCATGAGCAGTTGAATGATTCGGTCGTACATGTGAAGGCACTCCTGGGCCTGGAAGGTGACTGGAAGCTTGCCGTCACGACCGATTCGAAATCCTCTTGGGTTATTTCCGCTCGAATCTGATTCGTCACGACGCCGGCCACGTCAATGATCATCCGCCCAAGAACCCACACATTCCGCAAGGTTTCCGATTAACCACGCTGTCCGTGATCGAGGCAGCAACCTGGCAATCCCTGACAAATGCCAGCTCAAAGTCCATCTCAGAAATAAAGAGGGCGCTCTACGCTGCAATCTGAGCGATTCGTAAGGGTGAGATGCACCAGATTCCACGTAGGAGCACGCCCATTAACAAGAGCGGCACCGCACCTAACGGAGATATTCAAGGATGGAATGAAGGTGGCACGGAGGAGAGCAGGTTATGTAGAGCAGGCTGGAGGTTCAGTGTGTCGAATCACTCCCCATGCACACCCACCATCTGAATAACTAATCAGGCAAAGGCGGAAGCAAAGCAGCCCCGGTAGGGGCAGGTACCTGATATACAGCATCCTTTACACCAGGTTTAATTGGCTCAGCCCCATGGTTTGGACCGGCTGGTTGTGCTGCTGGGGTGGTCTGGGGGGTCTCCTTAGGGCGAAGGGGAACAACCGACGGCGACTGTGCTTCTGTGATGACCGCCTTGTACTTGGCCACGGTTTGGCGAGAGACGCCTGCAGTCAGGGCGATAGCGGTGTAGGTAAGATGAGACCCTTTAGCGATCAACTGCCGGCAAGCCCCACGGATCTTGTTTGCGGTCTGGTTTTGCCTGACTGCATGGGTCCGTTTGGCGGCGAGGCTCTGGCGCTCCTCGAGTGGCAGCGATCGATCAAGCTCCATCACACCACGGTGATAGTCACCACTTCCGCGGTAATGGGACCAGGTCCATCGGGCAATCGATTTAGCCGTGGCGCGCACTGATGACAAGGGCAGGTCGTTGCAACGTTCTCGCGTGCGAAAACGGTTGTCGTTGTGACATTGCGCAAGGACCCGAGAGTAAAACGACTCGAAGTAACCTCCAGCTCGCTCAGCATTGACGATGCTGTATGCGTAGAAACGGACACGTTCGAACAAGGTGCAATGCCTGGAGTGGGACACTGCATCCATGTCGGGTCCTTTGGACCACAAAGGCATCGGCCTGGCCAAGTCGAGTTCTTCAGCCAGATCGCCCAAGTCGTAGACATGATTGTGCAGCTCGGTGGTGATCCACCAAGGATGACCTGGTGTCTTGGCAACTGGACCACTGTGGTAATCGGGGTCAGCCTTGAGCAGTGCGGCCATGCTGTCGTAGACAGCCTTCATGTACAGGATCGGCTTTTCACGGGCTCGCTCGGTGGTACACACCGGAGCAATCGCATAATAGAGGTGCGAGTTGCCTGAGTTTCGGTTACGGACAATGAAGTTGGGGGGGGGAAGCCCATGCTCCTCCCAAATCAGGGAGTTGGTATGGTCGAGATCGAAAACGAGCCATGACACACGGCCAGGACGATTCACCTGCATGTAGGGGTAGCGGATCGCGTATTCACGCGGCCGTACTCTCATCGCCGTTTTATTGTCACTGCAGCGTGCGAGATAAGAAGCCTCTTCGAGGATACGGCTCATCGCTGACGCCGGCTGGTAATAACCCGGGTGCGCAGGCGCCGTCGAAGCTGCCGTGATGAGGTTGCTCACAAGCAGGCCTCAATGAAGAAGCTGACAAATTCAGGGCGAATTAACCCGTGCCGCGTATTGCGCAGCAGAGTGCAGGTGTCCATACTCGAATTACCTGAAAGGGGCCCTCACGTCATCGATCTGCCAGGACCAGATGTGTGGGCTCTTTTTTTTTGCCCGGCAACGGTGGCCGGATCCCTCTTTTAATCGCTCGACCTTTCGATAAAACCTTCCTAAAAAGTGGCATTCGTTGAGCAAGTTTTGGCGAAGGCTAGAGGCTCAGTTTCGCCCCGTCAACCCGCTGAAACCCGCGTATTTACTGGGTTCCCTCCAAATTTCAGAACCGTTTTTCTAATTAGAATGGGCTGCGTTGTCTAAGCGGGTAGCCGCATTGATCCCGAACCCCCTCCCCACGACTGCCCTTGTATGTCGGGGGATCCGAACGCTTCGTACGTCGGTGAAATACGAAATTTCGCATCGGCGATATACGACGTAACTGTCGGTGATGTACGAACCGAAAAATCGGCGATATACGAGCCACAGCAAGTGAAAAAAAACAGCATCGGCGATATACGACTGGCATCGGTGATGTACGAATGCAGGCCACTGCCCCAGGGCGGGTTTTGATCACCCGAAATTTGACCTGCAAGCCCCTGTTTTGGGGGGGTTGAAGGCCAAATCCTGCGCACATTTCATCGGTGAAATACGACCCATACCAGAAAATATCGGTGAAGTACGAGTCGTAATGAAATCACAATGCCATTACTGGCAATTTCGTATTGTAGGTATGCCGTAAAACTAGAAAGCATACGGCCCCCGTTATTACGGGTCAGGCAAAAAGTTTTTTTGTGTTGACCGATTCCGCATCATGGTTAGAATACGGAAAACGGAGGGCCAGACATGACCAACATCAGGGACGCAGCAGCGCCGCATCTCGAACATCCTGGATCGAGGGAGGATCTCGGACGTGCAGCATACGAACAAGAGCTGATAGAAATCGCTGAAAAACTGCATCAAAACCAGGATGCAGTCGATCCAGTTGCACGTGATCTGGAAGATCGCAAGCAGTTGGCCAGCCATACGTCCAGCATCGTCAAATCAAACCTGGTCCTGTCTTGGGGACTTGCAATTTCGATAGGCCTGAACTGTGTGTTCGGCTGGTTTGTGATGCACCCCCACTACGTGTACTTCGCAGCCGACGGCCTCCGGATCGTCAGGCTGGTTCCTCTTGAAGAGCCGTACATCACCGACGCCGAGGCGATTCAATTCGCACGGGATGCGCTGAACCGCTCGATGACGATCAACTTCACCGACTACAGGCAACAGCTTGAAGACGTACGTGGCGATTGGACCAAGCGCGGGTTTGCACAGTATTTGGAGCAGCTGCAGTCAGCAGGCTACCTGGACCTCGTTAAATCCAAGCGCATGAACATGACGGTTACCACTGAAACCGGCGTGCTAGTGAAATCCGAGATTGTTGACGGTGTTTTCGTCCGCCATATCGAAGTTCCGATCGAGATCAAGCTGGTCGGCCAAACCACCGACCTTCAACCCAAGCGATTCATCGCCAAAGTGCCTGTCGCACGTATTCCCACACTGGATTCCATCGTGGGCGTAGGGCTGGACGGCATTGTCACCACGCCCCGGTAAGGAGGAACCCATGATGATGAAATCAGTCTTCGTCGCGTCAGTCTTGACGCTAGCGATCGGCACGGCTAAGGCAGAGCAACAAGGCAATGGTGCGCAAGCCCAACCTCAAGGCCAACCCACGCAAGGCCAACAGCAGCCCATTCAAGCGCCGAACGGGGGGCAATGGGTCCGGGTTGAAGGTCCTAGCAGGCAGTCGGGCTTTCCCGCCGCGCCAGGTGCTCCACAGCCTGGCGTGAATCCTCAGATGCAGAATGCTTTCCCACAGACCAACTACGGGCCAGCAAATTACGCCGTGGCAGGGCAACCCGCTGGAGATCCTCAACAGCAAAACGGTACAGCTCCACTGCCTCCCCTGAACCCGCCTGAAAATGATCATTTCGACGAGGCGATGGAGGTCGCTCAGCCATTCACCCCTGAGCAAATCAAGCAAATGCGTCAGGCGTTGGAGAACACGCGAAAGGCGAAGGCCTGGCAGCCAGTACGGGGAATCCCCCGTATTTCCAGCGTATCGGTTGATTTGAGCCCTGGCGCGTCGATGCCTGTGTTGCGCGTGGTTCCCGGTGAGCTGTCCAACCTCATCGTGCTGGACTCAACGGGAGCTCCGTGGCCGCTGGCCGCTACGCCTCGTGTTTCCAACCCCGATCTCTATAGCGCGGAATGGCTGCAGGGTACCCATACAGTAGTGGTGTCGACTCCATCGGCTTACGAGACCGGCAGCCTAGCTCTGTACTTGGAAGGGGCTACAACACCGGTGATCGTCAAAATCGTCAGTGGCGAACCCGATGGGAAGAAGGACCGAGCCCGTGTGTATGACGCTCGGCTTGATCTGCGTGTTCCAGGCCGTGGCCCGCTGGCCAAGGCGGCTGTGATGGGCCCGGGGAAGATTGCCCTCTACGACGACCTCCTGCAGGCCTTTCTGGATGGGATTCCACCAAAAGACGCCAAACAGGTGAAGGCGCAAGGCGCAGTGCCTTCGCATACCCAGATCTGGCAATACGACGGAAATCTCTACGTCCGTACTCGCCAGGATTTTCAAACTGCATTCGATAACACCCTCGCTGCCGGCGACGGTACTCGTGTGTACCGCTTACCCGTGACTCCCTTCATCACCCTCTCCCAGATGGGTCAAAAAGTCACCCTCCAACTCGACATTTACTGAGGTAGCGCATGAGCACTCAAGCTGACATTGGAAGGCAGACCAAGGTAACCATCCTCGCGGCAGTAATTGCTGTCGCAGCCCTCGGCTATGCCGGTTACACCTGGCTCAATAGCCGCCATCAAACCAGCTCCAACCTCGGGGTAATCAACGGTGATGGCAAGGGGGGCACCACTGAAGAGAGTGAGGCCTATCGCCGGGTCTTGGAGAAATACAACCACAACAACGCCAAGCAGGCAGAGTCCAACGGGCAGTCCTACATGTCCGTCATGTCAACCGCCCAAGCGAACCCTGCGGGAACTGCGGATAAGGCAGGTTCGGGCCAGCAGCAGCCTCAGGTCAACTATTACTACCAAGCCGCGGCACAGCCCCAACAGCCCGTCGAGCGCAACAAAGAAATGGACAAGCTTGTCGCGAATCAGGTGGGTGCCTTCATGACCGGCTGGACGGTGAAAACCCATGGGACCGGCACCACGACCCAGGAACAGGCGTACTCGCAGTCTATCAAACCCGCGTCCCTGACTAGCGCAGGAGGTGCTGCTGGTACCGCGAGCACTGCGCAATCTACGAACTCGCGTGCTGGCAAGGCACAGGACCAGGTTGTCGTGGACGGTTTCTTCCTCACGCCTGCGCTGCTTAAAACCGAGCTCGACACTGACGAAAACTCGATGGTTACAGCTGAGATCCCGGGTGGCCGACTCGCAGGCGCCAGGGTGTTCGCGATGGGCTACAAGCGCCTCAACGAAACCATTGATATGACCTTTACCTACATGGAGTGGAAGGGCCGTAGCTACAAGATCACAGCCAAAGCGGTTGATCCTGAAAGCATGCGTACGGCGCTGTCGGGTGATGTGAACAACCGCTATTTCAGCCGAATCATTCTCCCTGCCCTGGCTCTGGCGATCGGCAAAACTGGTCAGCTGTACGAGCGCTCCGCCTCGGAGAACATCATCACGAGCGAAGGCGCCGTGATTCAGACATATCCAACGACGCCTAGTGGTCAAGCCGTCGCGGGCACCTTTGCCGGCGGTATCGGCCAACAGGCCGGGCAGGTGCTGGCCAATGACGCCGCCAACATGCCGCAGAAACAAGTGATCCGTCCAATCAACTCCACGATCGGTGTTCAATTCGTTGGACCAGTGCTGGCCAGTGACCAGTTAGAAAAGGACGCGCTGATGGCGAACCAGAAAGCCGAGCTGAATACCCTCGGCCAACCAGGTGGCCAGCCTCAGCAGCAGTATCGCCTCTCACCAAATGCCGCAGGTGCTACTAACTCGAACGGGTTCGGTGGGTACCAGGGTGTCTCGCCAGGATATGGCCAGCAGTACATGGGCCAGCCAACCATCGTCGATCCCACTCGCTACTGAGTTAGGGCAGAGGACTTTCACATGACTACACAAGCAGCGGAAGAGTTGGACATTTTCAAAACTGGCGCTCAGTCGGGTAAACCGGTTGAGGCGCCGAAAGCCGAAGAGCCGTCAAAGAAAACATCTCCAGCTAACGCGATCCAGGGCGACCGCAAGAAGCGCATCTTCAATTTCGTCAACCGGATTGAGGGCTGGCATTTCTTGGTACTGGCAGTAGTGCTGGCAGTCCTCTTCGTGATGGTGCCCAAGCTGTTTCCGAAACATCAAACCAGCGCGCAACAGCAGCCCACTCCAGTGCAACAAGCCGCTGTGAACAACGTTTTGACGGCCCCTGAACCGGAGCCTCAAGAGGCAGTGGTACCGGCAGCGAGTCCGGAACAGTCCGCTCTATCTGCCGAACAACTGAAAGGCCTCAATGAGCAAGTGGGGAGCCTGAGCGGTGTAGTGGTCGGTCTGCAAAAAACCATCAGCGAATTAGAAGCAAAGGTCGCTCTTCTCGAATCGGACAAAGCTGATGCGGGCAAGAAAGTTGTCCATTCCCCCGCTGTACGCCGTCAAGCTCAGGTGAGCCAACCATCGGCAATGGCTGGCTACACCCTGAATACCGTTTACTCAGACCAAGCCTGGATTCAGCACGGAGAAAAAACTTTCGTAGTCCAGGTAGGCGATCTCGTAGACGGCGTGAAGATCACGGGGATTGACCCTGTGGCACGTCGAGTCACCACTTCTCGTGGCGTGATCCGCTAAGGAACCGAATATGGATCTGGCAAGCATGATCATCTCGGCGGCCAACTCATTGGTCGCCGTTCTGTGGGGGTTGCTCTGGTCCTTGAGCGCTCTCGCCGGGATGGTTTACGCCGGGACCGTGCTGCGTCGGATGCAGCTTGCCACCATTGAACCTGGCCACCGTCCAATCACGCTCGGCAGCACATTCGCAGTGCTCGTGATTGGCGCTGCTCTGTTCAACATGTCCGGGATGATCAGCACAACTTGGACGAGCTTTGGTAGCGGCTCTACCACCTACGGGGCCATTTCCTACAGCGGAGCCGATAGCTTTGGCAGGTTTAAGGATGCTGTAAACGCGGTGCTGACCCTTGCTTCATTTGCAGGCGGTTGCTTCTTCTTCAAAGGGCTGCTGCTGATGAAGAAAGCAGCACTAGAGGGAGAAAGCTCACAGGGGGGCGACGACGCCATTTGGCGCGGCCTAACCCACATGATTTTCGGCGCTGCGTTGACACATGTCGACAAGGTGATCGAGGCCTTCCAGGCCACCTTCCAACTCTACTGGTAACAAAACAAGGAGCGTCATCATGAAATTTAACCCTATCGAGTTTGCAGTTGATGCTGTGCGTCGTGGCCATATCCGCCTGTTGACCAAAGCTGAGGAATACAAAGCCAACCCCATGCAGCGCGGCCTCATGCTCATGACTGCCGGCCTCACCATGTCAACGTTGCTGGTCACCAAAACCGCTTATGCCGACGGTCTCGCCGGTATGGCTGAGAAGGGCAGTGAACAGGGCGACTCCATCAAAGAGAGCCTTGGTCCAATTTTCCTGGCGCTTGGGTTCGCCGGCGCTGCTTTCGGTGGCATGAACATGTGGAAGAAAACCAACGACGAGAACTCGCGAATTACTGGCAAGCAGATCTGGGGCCCGATGCTCGCCGGGGCAGCGCTGGGCGGCACTGGTTTCATGATGACCACTGCCGGCGAGACAGTGGGTATCAGCGGTAGCGAGTTCGGCAAAGTTCCTAACTGATCAAGACCACTTGGCAGCCTGAAACATGGCTGCCTTGGAGACTGCATGAGCGACGTGAAACAGGATCAGACAGTACCGGTATCGGGGCTTGGCCAAAACTTCGAGAAACCCGTTCTTCCGCTGATGGCCATGGCCACGAAAGCGCGGGTTTGGGGGGATGCCACTCCAAATGCGATCGAGCCCAACCCGGAGCAACTGACGGCCGAAATGCGGGCGACCATTACCCGTCAGGCGCAGGGGCAGTGCTATTTCTGCGGTGTACGCGCTCGTGCCGGTCATGTTCACAACATTAACCATAACCATCAGGATCTGCGGCCGGAAAATCTCCGGCTTGTAGATCCGCTGTGTCATGGGTGGCAGCACCTGGGTGAAATCGACGACGGCCAAGCCTTCATCGCCTACCTCCCGGGCTTGTCTCCCCAGGATGCGAATCATCTGCAGCGAGCCACCATGATCGCCTTGGAAACCGGGGACGAACAAACGAAGGCGGACGCGAAGAAAATCCTCAACTGGATGGCTTCCCATCGGGAATACACCGAAAAGGCCTGGGGCACTCACTCGCCCAAAATTTTCGCTGAGGCGATGACTCGCCTCGGCAAGGTTGACGCCGATGTTAACTCCCTCGTTTTCCAAGGGTTGAGCGTCATTTTCAATCCCGCTCAGTTCAGCCAGGTCGTTAAGGGTTGGGCACAGGATGCGTATGGCGCAGCTCCCACTTCTACGTGGGCCCAAGTACATCACGATGTGATGAACGCGCCGAGCTAAGGAGGCAGCATGGGACTTCTCGATAAGTGCGTAGACGCACTGGAAGGTACCTTGGAGTACCTCGCAAAACACTTCATTCACAAGGACATGACCAGTTACTGCGAACTGGCCACTGCTGTGGGGCTGACCGATGCTGATATCGAGAAATCCCCGGATCTGAAGGATCCCTACACCTTGGTCAACAGTGACTACTCGCTGCTGACAGTATTCGATCTGCAGGGCACGTACCAGATGCTTTCTGAAGCTGAGTTTTCAGAGATGCTGGAGTCCCTGCGCATCCGCATGACCGGATATATGCGTGAAAAGGGCCATAGCCTGACGTTCAGCTTCGAGCGTGATCCTGAGCGTGCTACCGATGAGCTTATGCGCCTCGCCGAACCCTTGTTGAATACCGCCCGACGAATCGGCCTCAAAAGCGAGGACATCATTCTTGATCGAGTGAAGCGAAACGCTCCGCATTGCGCCTGGGAGCAAAACCTGCTGGTCGTCTACACGCACCTCACGTCCTTGAGCAAGGAAGAACAGGATCGCGAACTCGGCGAACTGGCTAAAAGTGCCTCGAAGCACAAGCTTCCGCGGCTCACCTATGGGCAAAATCCCGCATTTGCCCTGGCTGCTCTCAAGTACCGTCATGACACGATGATTGATCGGCTCATGGACGACTTCATCTCGTGTGGGGTTGAGGGCAAGAAAGGGATCATGATGAAGCCATTGAGCGCCCACGAGGCGATCAAGCGCATCAGGATCATGTTGAATCGGGAAGGCACTTCACAGAAGTTCCGGCCCCAAATCGTCGGCGACCGTTTCATGCTTCGCGGCTCGACCGACGCCAAAGACTATTCGGAACTCGTACCCCCGCGCCTCTGCTATCAAGTCTGCAGCAACGACGTTGAGCCAGTTGGTAACTACGTCAAGACTGACAGCCTGTGGCATGGATCGCTTGCGATGGAGCTTGGCCCGCAAGACGTCGTTCACTTCTCAAAACTTTTTGACGCCGTTGGTAAAAAGGATCCGTGGCGCATTCGTTTCGATATCTCGCCGGGCGGGCTTTCAATGATGCGTGCGCGCAAATTGATGGTCGGTTTTGTCGGCGTGTTGCCAGACAACAGGGCGATCCGCGATTCTTTCAAAGACTTAGAGGCAATTTCGAAAGATCAGGCCGTCATGTCGATGAAGGTCATGGCCTCTTGCTGGAGCAATACCAAGACAGATCTCGAAACCAGGCTTTCCCGCCTGGAGAAGGCAATCCAGTCTTGGGGCACCTGCCAAGTACAGAAAACACATGGCGACCCCATGGCCGCTCTCGCATCCTCGATCCCAGGCTTCACGACAAAAAACACCGCTAACCGTCTTCTGCCACCGTTGAAAGAGGCCATGAAAATGTTGCCTTTGCAGCGGCCTGCGACCCCGTGGCCAGATAACGGTTCGTGGATCACTCGGACTCCGGATGGAAAGATTTATCCGATTGGGCTAGGCAGCTCGATCCAAGACACCTGGATCGAACTTGTCTCAGGCATCCCAGGCTCGGGTAAGTCGGTCGCTGCGAACTGCATGCACAACGCAACGTTGCATCGTCCAGGTGCGACCCAGCTCCCTCTGCTAACGATTGCGGATGTTGGCCCATCCTCCTCAGGTCTGATTCAAATGATCCAGGATTCGCTTCCAGATCATCGGAAGTCCGAAGCGGCGTACATCAGGCTGCAGAACAATCGCGACTTCGCATCGAATCCTTTTGATCCTCAGCTTGGGGCGCGTCAACCCACTCGCCGAGAACGCGAATATTGCGTCGACTTCTTGAATTTGCTCTGTGCCAGCGTCGCCAGTGATGGTCAAGGCGGGGCTAAAGCCCGCACGCCTTCCGACTGTGCCGCGGTCAACGAAATGCTGATGACCCTTGTGTATGACGACAAAGCGGGTCGAGGCGCCAATCTGTATGAACCTGATGTAGTGCCTGCGGTGGACAAGGTGCTAGCCGAGTCGGGGATCAGCGCTGAGCATGATGAGAAATGGTGGAGTGCTGCAACCTGGTACGAAGTGACTGACATGCTGTTCGCTGCCGGTTATGTGCGTGAAGCAACCTACGCTCACCGCCAAGCGGCCCCTGTACTGCCCGACTTCACTGCGATGCTGAACAACGAAGGCGTGCGTCAGACATTCGGAGATATCAAGATGGCCAGCGGCGGCGAGTCACTCCTGAAGTACATGGGGCGTTGCTTCACCTTAGCATCGACGACGTACGCGGTCTTTTCCGGCCGTACACGATTTGAAGTTGACTCGACGACACGAGTCATTTCGGTGGACCTCAACGACGTAATTGGATCGAAAACACCAGAGGGCTCGATCAGAACCTCCTGCATGTACATGTTTGCCCGCCACCTAGGGGCTAAGAACTATTTCCTGCGCGAGGAAGACATCCGCCTTGTATCTCCGCCGCTGTACCTCGACTACCACCTGAAGCGTGCCGAAGATGTGGCTTCGCAGCAGAAGACCATAGCCTATGACGAATGGCACAACACCGAAGGCATGGATACCCCAGTGGAAACGCTGAAGAAGGACGGTCGTGAAGGCCGGAAGTGGGGTATCCGAATCATGGTGATTTCACAGTATCTGCGAGACTTTCCCCAGGCCCTGCTCAACGCGGCCACATCGGTCTATGTGTTGCGCGGCGGAAATGTGGATGACGAAAACGTGCTGCGCGAAACCTTCAAGGTTTCTCACGAAACGATCCAGCAGCTGCACCTGCAGTGCATAGGTCCTGGGCGCAATGGCGCAAATATGCTGGCCCTATTCAAGACGAACCAAGGCACGATCACCCAAATTTTGACCAATACAACTGGTCCGCTTGAACTCTGGGCAATGTCTACCACCCAGCAGGATATGGCGCTACGAAAAGAGTTGTACAACCGGATCGGTCCTATGGCTGCTCGCCAGGTCCTCGCCAAGCGGTTCCCTCTGGGTTCTGCCAAGACTCACATTGAGGCACTCGAGTACGCGTCTACCTCCAACGCCAAGGTGAGCGTCGTGAAGAAATTGGCAGAGGATCTGGTAACCGAGTACTACGCCGAACAAAGCCACCGGGGAGAACACGCATGAAGACCATATTCCGCATTACTCCTCTGGCCGTAGCTCTCCTGATCGGCTCCGCAGCTTCAACTCCCGCTTACGCACTTTGCGACGGCTGCGTTGTAGGCGCGATCGGAACCTCAACTGTCACGTTGACCGGGGCGATCGCCGCTACAACAGCCTCAGTGAGCGCCATGAACCTGTCGGTTAGCCAGCTGCTTTACCAGGTGGGTACCGCGACTACCCAAGGCGCAAGCAAGGTTGCCAATACCATTGAAACTGCTGCTCGGGTTCAACGGGAGTTTGACGCGAATCAGGAGCGTAGCCGTCGCTACGAGAATGCCCGCCAGAACTACTACGTGCCCAACTCGATCTGCAGCGAATCCGGTTCGGGCGGTTTCAATGAAGTCAGGGCGGGGGTTGCCGCAGTAAAAGCCTCTATCCGCACAGGTGGAGGGGGGAAAGCTGCCAGCACCAAAATCAACCAGGCTCTTACTGCTCCAGCCCAGCCGCCCTCGATCGATGCCATGCGCTCGGCAAGCATTCATGCTGACTACTGCGATACCGATGATTACGCTGCATATGGTGGAGCAACAGCTTGCCCAGCCGTTTCGACTACCATGCCCGGGGCCGACAAACGCCTCGACTCGTTGACTATCGGCGCCGGCAAGGATGGCAAGGACCAGGACCTCACCTTTACTCAGGCGCAAACCGACGCAGCCAGGATGTACACGCAGAACTCCGCGCGGCGTTCAGTGGCTCCCCAGCTCAAGAAGGGGCAGGCCGAATCTGACGCTGGTGTCCAGTACATCGGCCTGATGAACCAGTACAACTCGATCATCTCCGCTGCGACGGATCCTCAAGATCAAATGATCGCCGCAAGCCAACCACTGGACTCAACTAAAGATCTGCTTAAAGAAGCACGGTCCTCAAAATCGGCTGAGTCTTACTACCAAAAGATTGCCTCGGCAGAAGCTAAGCGCACGGGAACCATGTCGGCCCGCGAATTCGAGTATTTCGAGGTGGGGCGTCGCTACGCAAACACAGAGTACCAAGCTGATCTGCAGAACATGACAGGCGATAACCTGGTGCGTGAGCAGATCCGCGTCCAAACGCAGACCAACTGGTTGCTACTCGAACTGCGCAACGATGTGACCCGCGGGAACATCATCAACGGTCTGAACCTGGCCAGCTCTGCACGGCAGGAATTCGAGCCTGTCTTGGGTGAAAAATACCGGGCTGTTAACGGTCGTATGGGGGGGGCCAACTGATGAGTGAAGAAAAGCTGCAGTCTTCCAAGGTCCGTCGGGGGCTGTCCATCGGGCTCCACCTAGTGATTCCGTTCTGGGCCATGCGTCAGACTTATCGACTGGCCAAAAACGAAGTCTCCAGGTCCAAGGAGCATTTAGAGGTCATTCGGCAATTGTCGGCCGAAGCAAAGGAAACACTGCGCGACCGCCGTGAAAAGGCAGATAGTGAGCAGCTGTCATTCAGCGAGGCGATGAAAAATCGCAAGCCTGGAGCCATGTCCATTCCTGAGCTCTATCGCTACTTTCTGTCCCGCAAGCGCGCCTGCCAGCTGGCAGCCTTGGTCTTGGGACTCTTCGCAGTGCTCGGCATTTTGCTTGGAGTCCATTTCGACTCGTCGAAAGGGGTGGTCCAGGGCTTGCTCTCGATCGCCACGGCAATGCCTCTACTCTTCGCAATGGCTCTGAGCGCCCAGCTGCGGCTATGGCAGCTCAAGACGCAGCGCCTTTCAAAGGAGGAAAAAGGTGGCTTGAAGGACTTCATTCGGGAGAACCGGAACTGGTTCCGGCAGCTGCTCGATCCTGAATACGGCCACGGGAAAGGAGGCCGGCCATGAGAATTCAGCACAAAGCATTTGCCGTGATTGCTGCCATGCTCTGCAGCACCTTGGCTTGGGCTGACAGCACCACACTGGGCGAAATCTCGGAAGCGGCCAAGCGCAGCGGCGATAAATCGCGTGAAGCGCTTGTCTCCATCTATGGCCAGGTCGTGAACAACCCGTTGGCCTCGGCCGGCGGAAGTGGCGACACCATCCTCGCGAATATCTTCCAGGTGTTTAACAGCGCATTGCTTGTCGTGGGTGCGATGTGGGCCTGCTATATCGTATTCCGCAAGCTGACGCGCACTGCCCACGATGGATCGATCTTCGACCGTCAGCAGTCCTCGTCGTGGGGACCTGTGCGACTTGTGTGGGGTGTCGTGTCGCTGGTCCCTACTGCCAACGGTTGGTCGCTCTCGCAGCTGTTGATGCTGTGGTCGGCGTCAGTAATGGGGGTTGGTGTGGCCAACCTCGGCGTCGATGCTGCGATCTCCAGTTTTGAAGATGGCCAATCGATGGTCGTGCAGCCAGTAATGCCCTCAACTGCCGCTCTGGCGCACAGTGTGTATGAAGCCAACCTTTGCTTGCACGGTATCAATGCCGGCATCGCTCAAGCCCAAGCGAGCGGTGGCCTGGTCATTCCGGGCGGCTACATTCAACAGACCGCTACTAACAAAGGGTTCATCCTCAAAAACAACAGCTTTGTCTGTGGTGGAGCGGACATCAGTGGCGACCTCACAGCACAGCCGGCCTCCACGAACATTATCAGCGGCACGATCGATGTAGCCGATATCAGGCAGGCGCACCTGGATGCGCTGAAGGCTATGCAGGCGTCCCTGAGCCAGTCGGCCCAGTCGTTTGTGAATGCCTCTGTCCAACGAGCCAGTGGGTCTAAAACGGCTCTGCCCGACAGCGAGTACGCCATCCAGATCGCAGCGCAGACCTATGAAAACTCGGTGAACAAGGTCGCCGGTACTAAGCAAGGGGACATCAAGCGACTTGCTCAGGAACTCAGCTCAAACATCAGCAAATCGGGATGGTGGGTATTGGGTGCCTGGTATCAGACTTTCGCTCAAGCGAACACCAAACTTTCTGACGCCATGGCCGCAAAAGCAACTGTGTTCGGTATGTCGACCAGCGGAGATCCCTCAGTCGTATCCGTATACGACGAAGCCTACGCGGCCTATAAGGCCCAGCAGGAAACAACCTCCTACACCCCTACGGCAGGCACCAGTGCTACCGGCGACTACTCCAAAGGCGTCGTAGGCGCGGATGCGGGCAACATCATCGGGAGTATGTTCGCTGCGCCTGGCCAGCGAATCGTGAACTACCTGATCGACGTGAATGCCGGCGGCGAAGGGCTGGGTCAGCTCAACCCCCTGATCAAGATGAAGAACCTGGGCGACTACACGATGGTTGCGGCAGAAACGGCCATGGGCGCCTATGTGACCGCGAAGGCCATCGAGAAGGTCAAGGATGGCTGGAGTGTTGCCGGCGTATTCGCCAAGGTGGCAAACGCCGTGACATCGGTTGGAGATGCTTTGAGCGGCGTGCTTGAAGGTGTATCACCATTCATCATTGGCCTCGTCCTGGCGATGTTCATTCTGGGCGGTACGCTCTCGACATATCTCCCCATGGTTCCATTCATCATCTGGTTTGGGGCCGCGGTCAACTGGCTGGTAGTGGTTGGCGAAGCAATCATTGCGGCGCCACTGTGGGCCTTTACGCATCTGGGTAGCGAAGGGGAGGGCATGGGCCACAAAACCTCCCATGGCTATATTTTCCTGCTGAACGTGATGATCCGCCCTGCACTGATGGTCGTCGGGTTCTTCTTGGGCGGGGCCGCGCTGATCGCAGGAGGCACGTTGCTCAACCAGTGCTTCGGGATTGCCCTGGCCAATGCTCAGTTCGACTCTGTGACGGGATTGTTCTCGATCATCTTCTACTTGGCGATCTACTGCAGCATGTGTTTGACCTTGGTCCACAGCTGCTTCAACCTGATCCTGATCGTTCCCGACCAGGTCATTAACTGGGTCGGTGGTCACGCCGCTGCATCGGTGGGCCGTGAGGACAATGAGCGGATGCGCAACGCGATGAACATCTTCGGTAGCCGCCTCGAGCACTTGGCGCCCAGAGGGGGAGCTGGGGGCGACAACAGACGCACCCAGGGAGGAGATGGGATCAAGGGATGATCAAATCGGGGGCCTTCGGGCCCCTTATCAATTGAGGATTGACCTGTCAATGGGTCATGGTAGAATGAACCTAACCTAATTCCGTATTGTGTATCTCATACGGACTTTTGAGGGGGTCGATATGAACATTATCTGGTGGGTCCTTCGTCCTTTTTATTGGCTCGGTCTGTTGCCAGTGATTGCCGTATTCCTGATCGCCTGTGCCCACTTTTCCAGGGACACAGAGGTATCGCTGGGGATCATGGCCATCGCGCTGGTCTATTTCGGGCTCGGTTACCTGCTGTTCTCGGTGGCTCCACGTTATTTCAAATCGCGCCTCGATCGCATGGTCGAGAAGGCCAAGATGACGGGCTTCAACCCGAGCCATGAAGTCGTCTCGGTGATGTTCAACCGCTACGTCGGCTTTGATGCCGCAGCAAAGAAGGCCTTGTACGTAGACGTCAACTTGAACAGCGCGACCTTGATTGACTTTGATCAGGTGTCCAGCTGGGAGCTGGTACCCGATAAAAGCCCGCTCTTGCTGTTTAAGTTAGTCACTCGTGTTCCGAACCTGCATGAAATCGGGGTACGCATCAAGGCGAACCAGTTCGGGGCCTGGAAGTCGGATATGCACACTTTGTTCGGCTGACCAAAAAATTCAACGGAATTGATGCTTTATGAACCTAAAAATGACTGCTGCAGCATGTGTTGTGATGGGGCTCCTGACTGGATGCAATGACAAGGAAGCACCTGCACCAGTATCCACACCCAAGCAGAGCCAGAACGCACAGACGCCTCCCGCGGCACCGGAAAAGCCTGCACAAGTGATCGACACTTCTGTTCCGCTGAACCAGTACCAGGACTTGGCGAGTAACAACGGCAAGCCACTCACGTTCCTGGTGCTTGCTAAGGCGCCTGGGGCCACGACGGAGGACAAGATGGGCTACCTCTCCGCCGACTACCTGGCCACCAGCGACGCCTTCAAGCGCAAGGACATCGAGTCAGCCCAGTGGCCGGCATTCGAGGCCTCGCTGAAATCCTATGCTGCCAATGATTACTACTCGCTGCCGATCTCCGGGTTTGGGGTATCAAGCGTGTTGAGCATGCAGAACGTTTCTGTCGGTCCATACGATTTCAATACGCATTCGTTCCCCCTCACCAGCTACGGGCAGTACTGCTGGGCGAATCCTGTTCGCAACGCTCAAGGAATGAACCTGCAGGTTAAGCCATCGGCGTTCCCATGCAGCCTGCAAGTCAATGACTCTGCCCAGGCTCGGATCATCGAAGAAGCCCGGGCAAAAGGCAGCCTTGACCTTCGAGGCACCTTGTACCTGTACATCCCGGAAGCTGATGGCAACACCGCAGTCGGTCAGATCGTGCGCGGCTCGATCGACCTGGTCGACCAACAAACTAATCAGGTTATGGCGAACTTCACCATGTGACGATCCAAAGCAAAGGAGGTGGCCTATGAAGCATTTAGTGACTCGCGAACCGTGGTGGGCTCAACCGCCCAAACCTGGGCAAAGTGACAAAGACTGCACATGGGGCTACCTCGAACGCTACGACGATGGATCGTTTTCGTTCGACCAGGCCAATCGCCCAAGCGATGAAGAAATTCAAAACCGAAAGGGATGCCGGGTGCCGCCGCACTCTACGTCGCCCTCGACCGGGATTTTACAAGGGAAGGAGACTTCGATGAGTGCGAGCTCGATTCAAGAATGGCAAGGCGTCCTGCAGGACATTGCTGAACAAAAACGGCATCGCCTGACGGGTAGCGAATACAAAGAGGTCATCGCCGCGATCGAGGCGCAGCCCAAGGACATTGAAAGCCAGCACATAGCGCGTCAGTTGGTGGCCAAGCTGGCTCAGCACCAAGGGCACGAATCCGAAGCTCCCTTTCGCGATCAAGGCCTGAATCGGGTGTTCAACGTTGAAAAGTTGCCCGCAGCGCCTGCAGAGGGCGACGAACGTCTGCGGGAACGCGTCATCGCCGGTACCACTATTTTCAAGTCACGTGAATTCGATCATACGTCCGAGCCTTCAAAGCTCAACGAACGCGGGGAGCCTGGCCGGCTTGTCCACGGAAAACGCCTCGACGTCTTCCACAATACCGAAGGCCCGGGCGACAAGTTCGAAGTGTTCCAGGTACGAACCTCCACGCACATTCCTTACAGCACTGGAATCCCAGGCAAACCAGTGGATGGTGAGCGCAAGCCTCATGGGGTGTTCCATAGCTTTGAGGAGGCTGGGAAGAGCATCGACAAGACAGTGGGGGTGATGAGGCATTCTGAGCTGATCAGACAGCGGCAGGCCGAGCATGGCATTCACTGGAAGGAAGCCCCTCCAGCGCCGAAGCCCAGGGCTCCACGGCCAGCATAACCATCCAGAGAGGGCTACGGCCCTCTCGTTCATTTGGAGCAAGCATGTGATTCTACAATTCAAGTTTTTCAACACCGAACAACAAGAAACCGCTCTCTTTCAAACCGAAATAGATCTGAGCGGATTGGTTGCTGTTGCAGAGTCAAAACGCGAAATGATTCGGGAAAAAGGGAAGTCTTTTGCGCAGAGTGCAGTTCCGTTCTGGGCCAGCGAACTGGTCAAAGCAATGGAAGAAAATGATGAGCAGGCCATGGGGCGTCACGCCATTCAAGCCGCTATGGCCGCGTGGTTGGCTGACTCGGTATTCGACGGAGCTACAAAGGCTGATTACGAGTCGAGTTACTTGGAGTTTAACGTTCATCCGACGGGGATGGTCGTACTGAATAGACACCCAATGGCGAGGTACAAGGCGCCCAAAGGGGCGCCTTCCCCTTAAAGGATGATGAAAGGGCAGGCCACGCTGTGGCAGATGGCTTTGCCCTTTGCTTGCACCGGTTCTGCTCGGTCGATGTCAATGAGACCTTGACCCAGCGGGACTGTACAGACCACTCCGTCGACCATGATCAACGCGCTTGATTGGCAAGCCTGGTCAGAGCGGGCCTGAAGCAGATGTGCATAGGCATTCTTGATGTTCTGAACGCCCTGCAATAAAACGCAACGATGAGTATTCATGATTTTCTCCTCACGCTGCGCCGGCAATTTCTGCCGCACGCCGGGTAACGATGATCACCGGAATGGGAAGGGACAGCTCGTCCCGTACGACCAGGGCTTTGCTCTGGCTGTACATCGCGCTGGCCAGCTGACGGCGGGCGAGCATCGACCCGATGCTCGACTGAGTTGATTGAGTGGTTTTGCCATTGCACGGCACGATCAGAGATTCACCAGGCTTCAACTCAGCCAGTGCTTGGGAAACATTGCCGCATGAGATTTTGAGTTCCATCGCTTGCTCCTAGAGAGGGGTAGCCGCCCCGTTTGAATGTTGAAAGTACGTACGTACGTACTTATAATAGATCTTGTTGCACGACTTGTCAGCCAAAAGAGAGAAATCTCTAGATCCAATTGGCATCACCGCTCACGGAAGGAGAAGGGAATGAAACAAGCAATCTCGGTAGGGGGAGGATTGGTGCTGTTGCTACTAGCAACAGTCAGCGCTGCAGCAGAGGAGAGCGGACCGGCGCCTAGCCTCGCTTGATAGTTGTTTGGGCTCGTTTGGCGAGAGCTGCTGCAACAACTTCTTAATAAGTTCGGGAATATCCTGACGCTCGCGAAGCGGTGCGATCACCACTCGCATGCCATTAATTCGGTAGTACAAATCCTCACGAAAACCTTGCTCGTGGATCAATCGGTCCAACTCACGTAATGATGCACTTACCAGCCGGAAGTCCACAGAAATGCTTCGATTAATGAGATCTAATCAGGTCGGCCATACGTTTCTGTAGATCCGATAATGCCAACAGTGCCGCACGTGAGAGTTGGCGATGAGGAGCTACACAAATGGAAAGAACTGGATGACTGACGTGGATACCGTCAAGAGGAACGAAGGCAATGGTTTGCGCTTCTACTTCGCTTGCGACATCCAACCAGGACAGAATCCCCACCCCCACGCCGGCGCGAATTAACGAACGCATCATACGCAAATCGTTGCACGCTACTCGCTGCCGAACATCAAGCCTCAAATGATCGTGAAGCGCATGCACGTGCTTTTGTACAACCAAGGGAGCAGCAGGGAAGATCACTGTCACATCCTGAGTATCGCTCAGACGTAGGCTTTTCCTTCCCGCCAGTGGATGGGAAGTGGGCATGGCAACACCCATCTTGATCACCGCACTCGCGGTCACCGACAGCTCAGCCCCCGCAACAGCATCCAGAACGAAGCCGAAGTCCACCTCAGCAGAGGCAATCATTTTTGCGACATTCTGGCTGTCAGCAACCTTCATACCAAATGTGAGGCCCGGGTACTGCTGCATGAGAGACGAGATGGCTTCAGCCACCATTCCCTCACTAAGCGCGTCGATCAATCCAATATCGATATGACCGCGGCGCAACCCTTGCATCTCGTCGATCTGCTCACGAGTTCGAGCATATTCTTTCTGCCACTGACGGGCATTCGCCAATACTAATTCGCCCGCGGACGTAAGCCTCAAACCGCTTGGGAGTCGCTCAAATAAGGGCACTCCAAGCTCTTCCTCAACCTTAAGAATCTGCCGATCAATAGCCGAGGCAGGGGTTTGGGGAGCAATGGAACCAAAAACCAACGTAAGCTCTGAATCCCACCGTAAAGGGGCTTTCCGATCTCCAGCTCACCCGCCAGGCATTACTCTCTGATCAGTGCCTCGATGATCGGGCAGATCGTTCCGCCGTCTCCCGCATCACATTGCTGCACCAGTTCGCCTAACAGTTGCTGCATGACGACCAAGTCGGCCATCTTCTGCTCGATCAACGCGAGCTTGCGTGCAGCCCGTGCTCGCGTTTCGGCACAGGCGCACGACTCATCCAGCGTCAGCAGTCCACCGACTTCCGAGAGCGTGAAACCCAGCGCCTGAGCCCGCTTGATGAAACGCAGTCGCTTCACCATGTCCACCGGATAGCGCCGATGGCCACCCAAGAGTTTGGCTGGTTCATCCAGCAGCCCGCGTCGCTGGTAGTAGCGGATCGTCTCGACGTTCACCCCGGCGGCGTCTGCCAGCTTGCCAATGGTCAGCTCTGTGGCCATCACTTTCTCCTTGATTCCGTACTTTGGTACGGAGTTTAGAATAGCACCTAGGCAATCAGGCTCAGGAGATGGGAATGGGGATGCAACTCACCGGGAAAGGCTCGCTGGTCGCGAGTTCGCTGACCGCCATCGGTGCGTCGGTGTGCTGTGTCGGGCCACTGGTGCTGTTGGCACTCGGTGTCGGCGGTACGTGGGTGGGCGCTCTGACCATGATGGAGCCACTACGCCCCCTCTTCATCGGGTTGACTCTACTGTTCCTGGGATTGGCATTCCGCAAGCTCTACCTGGTGCCACAGGTTTGTACGCCAGGTACACCCTGCGCCAATCCGCGCACGCTCGTGCGACAGCGACTCGTGTTCTGGATCGTCAGCGTGCTGCTGCTCGGCCTATTGGCCGTGCCGTGGCTCGCCCCGCTGTTCTACTGAAGGAGATTAACCATGCGCAAACTGCTGATCGCCGTGCTTTTCGCCTTGCCCTTCGTGGCGCTGGCGGCTCCCCCGAAAACCGTCACGCTCGACGTGCAGAACATGACGTGCGGACTCTGTCCGATCACGGTCAAGAAGTCGTTGGAGAAGGTGTCCGGCGTGAGTGACGTCCAGGTCAATTTCGACCAGAAGACGGCGACCGTCACCTACGATCCCGATAAGGCCCAGCCCGAGGCACTGACTGAGGCGACCGCGAACGCGGGATACCCCTCCACAGTGCAGAAGTGAGGTCACGATGAGCGCCATTGTCCTTGAGTCCGTGCTGACTTGCCCGCGCTGCGGCTTCGCCAAGCCGGAAACCATGCCCACGGACGCCTGCCAGTTCTATTACGAGTGCAGCAACTGCAAGGCGCTGCTGCGCCCCAACCCAGGGGATTGCTGCGTTTTCTGTTCGTTCGGCTCGGTGAAGTGCCCGCCGATCCAGCAGCAGCTTGGGTGTTGCTCATAGCGTTTAGGGGGATCACAGGTCGTCGTCTGGATTACGCAGTGGCCGCAGCTCGCCGCGCGCAACTTCTTCCGGTACCGCAAAGGAATACCGCCCGAGCATGTTGATGTGCTCGTAGATCAGCGGCGATAGCCGGGCCAAATCCTCTTCCAGCACTGGATAGCCGTGCTGCTTGAGCCGTTCCACGGCCGCCGTCATGTAGAGGGTGTTCCACAGCACGATGATGTTCACCACCAGGCCCAGAGCACCGAGCTGGTCTTCCTGGCCTTCGCGGTAGCGCTGGCGGAGCTCGCCGCGTTTGCCGTGGAACACGGCGCGGGCCAGGCTGTGCCGGCCTTCGCCTCGGTTCAACTGGGTCAGGGTGGCGCGGCGCTTGGACTCGTCGTCGATATAGGTCAACGTGTGCAGAGTCTTTTCGATCCGCCCGAATTCGGCCAGCGCCTGGGCCAGCCGGGTGGGTCTATCTCCCGTTTGCAGCGTGCGCATGATGCCAGTCGCCGGCACCCGGCCGAGTTTGAGCGAGCCGGCCAGGCGCAGCAGGTCGTCCCAGTGCTCGGCGATCAGGTCGAGTTTGACCGACTGGCGGGCCAGCCCGTTGAGCTTGCCGTAGTCCGCGTCCGGGCGCGTGCGCCAGAAGCGGGTACCGCCGACATCGGCCAGCCGCGGACTGAAGTGGTAGCCAAGTAGGCGGAAGAGCCCGAACACCACATCGCTGTAGGCCCCGGTGTCGGTCATGATTTGCGTCGGCTGCAACTCGGTCTGCTGTTCCAGCACGACCGCCAGCAACACCAGGCTGTCGCGCAGCGTGCCGGGCACGGTGATGGCGTTGAGGCCGGAGAATTGGTCGGAAATCAGGTTGTACCAGGTGACACCCCGGCCGGTGCCGAAATACTTCGGATTGGGGCCGGCATGCACGGTGCGCACCGGTACGACGAAGCGCATGCCATCGGCGGAGGCGACCTCGCCGCCACCCCAGACTTGGGCCAGTTCCAGTTGGCTTTGCGCTCCGACCAGGATGGCGTTAGCCGCTGACAGGGTGTCGTCGCGGATATAATTCTGGCTGACCCAGGACAGCCGGTCACGGCGCAGCGCCGGGTTGTCGGTGCGGATCAAGGGCTCCAGGCCGGTGTTGCAGGCCCCGCCCAACAGCACCGCGCAGAGGCTGGTGACCAGGTTGTCGGCGCGTGCATTGCGTTCGGAGACATGGGTGAAGGCCTCGGAAAAGCCAGTGCGGGCGGCGATTTCCAAGAGGATTTCCGGCAGATCGACACGCGGCATCAGGTCAGACACGGCCGCCCGCAGTTGCAGCAACGAGCAGGGCTCGTCCAGCTTGTCCAGCGCCCCGAGCGACAGTTCGGTCTTGCCCTCGGTGTTCTCGCTCAGTTGAATCGCCGGGTTGTCGGGCAGGCGCGCGGCTACTGCCAGCCAGGTTGCATCCAGCTCGACGGACAAGGCGTCCAGGGTGGTTTTGGCGTCGATGGTCAGGCCCAGTGACCGGCAGATGATCGGTCGCGCCGCCAGCCATTCGGCACCGTCGAGCAGGCCAAGGCGCGGGTCGGCATAGCGCCAACTGGGCGAGACGAAGACATCGCGGCGGCGCAGGGCCGTGCGCAGCGCATCGAGCGTGCAGAACACATAGGCACCCATGTCGAGGGAGCCATCTTCGCGGGTGATGTGCTTCTGCCAAGCCTTGGCCACGATCTCCTGCGGCGCGTCATCCTCTGGCTTCCGGCGCGGCAGGTTCAGTTGCAGCCACTCCAGACTAGCCGCCACGCCCTTGCCGGCCGGGCTGAAGCCGAAGCGGATGTGCTTGAGCAGGTCGGGCAGGAAGCGGCGCACGCTGCGGTAGCGCGCTTCCAATGCAAGAAAATAGACGTCATCTACCGGGCGGATCAGCGCGTTGACCTCTTCCAGGGCCTTTTCCAGGGTGGTCCTCGGCAGGTCGTTGAACAGCCGGGCGCGCACGTTGTCATCGCTGATCGAGCTGTCCAGCACGACCTTGCACGCGGCGGCGAGCGTCGCGGCCGACCGATCCAGGTCTTTCAGGCTGCGCATGCGGGCTTTCTTGTCGGCCTTCTCCGCGTTGCTGAACAGGTCGCGCAGCAAGGCCTCCAGGACTTCCAGTGCGTCGTCGTGCGCAGTCGCCTCCAGGCAGAGTGCGAAGGCCACCAGTGTCGCCATCCGCCGCGACGCCGGCAGCCGATTAATCGCGGTGACCTTGGCCGTGTTGGCGAAGCGGGCCAGGGCGGCGATACGGCTGGGAGGGATGTGCGCCGCCGCCGGCAAGGTGATGCCGATGCCGCGCACGTCATCGAGCCGGCGCAGTGCCCGAATCAACGCGGGGCCACTGACCATGACCGGGCCGGAGCGCAATTGATCCAGCCGGGAGCTGCGGTTGCCTTCGGCCACCGTCAGCAAGTCTTGCAGTTGCAATCGCTGTTCCTCAGTCACGCTGCGGCCCAGCGTAAACCAGAGGCGTTCTTCGACCCGACTGCGCAACTGGGCGATAAAGCGCTCTAGTTGAGACACACCAGGCAGGAGGACTTTCTGTGTGAACAGCCACGAGGTGGCTCGCTCAAACAGCACTCCCGGCCGGTCGGTGCCCGTCCAGCAGAGGGCATACAGCCAGCGGCTCAAGCGAAAGCCGATGCCCGGATCGGTGAAATGACGATAGCCAAAGCGGTTCTGAATATCGGTGGCATGTATCCAGCGGCGATGATCGCTATAGCGCTGGAGGCAGTCGGGGTCTGGAATCGCCAGTTGTCGGCAAAGCACCTGCAGGACTTCCACCGGCACGGCGGCGGGCTTGTCCGGCAGAACGCCAACGAAGCGGACGGTGGTCAGCAGAACGGCATAACCCAGACGGTTATGGCTACCCCGCAGCACCTGGATGGCTTCACGGTCTTCATCGCTCAGGTGGAAGTAACGTTCCAGCTCTTCACGGCTGGGCGAATCAACATAGCGGCCAAAACCGTCGCGTTGCTCTTGAGTCAGAAAACCGACCGGCATTGATCACAGCACCTCGACGCAGAACACGGCGGGCGTGACGATCCGCGTGCGTTCGATGTGCCCGCGTTGCAGCAGGCCGGCGCGGCGATCACCGGTTACCAGGTAGTCCGCATCGCCCGCCAAGGCCATGGCCAGCAAAAACGAGTCATCCGGATCATCGGCTTCGACCTCGATGGTCAGGCGCTCCAGTACCACAGCCCGTTGCAGGTTATTGATCATGGCGCCCACCTTGGCGGGCTGTAGGATGGCCTGAAGCTTGGGATAGCGGCTGGCTCGACGAATTTCATCGAGTTGCATCCGCGAGGTCACCACCTCGAAACGCGCCGCCCGCCAGGCACGGTAGATCGCATCGGGCGCGCCATGTGGCGAGATCAGGGCGCTGAACAGGATGTTGGTATCCAACACGACCCGCATCAGCGCTTACGTGCCCAGTCGAGCGCTTCGTCAACCGCGTTGGTCAATTCTGCCTCACTCAGATGGGCGTTAGCGGCCTTGGCCTGCTCAGCGCTCAGCTCCAGGATGTGTGCCCGTACCGCTTCTTCGATGAAGCGCGACAGGTCGCCCTTACGGCCGCCGCCCTGGCTGGCCAGAAACATCCGAAGCGACTGGTCGGTGTCGGCCGAGACGGCGACATTCCAGCGAATGGTATTCATAGCGTTCTCCGCTAATAGGTGTTTGTGTGTTTATACGCCAATCACAAAGGGCGATGCAATGGTTCGACAAAACGA